>JAUXCH010000693.1 GCA_030618975.1 Planctomycetia bacterium | reverse complement strand
GGGACGCGGCGAGCAGTGCGGGCAGGGCCGTGGCGTCCTCGAGCCCGTGCCGGCGGATCGCTTCGGCCAGGGCGAGGACGGGGAGGACCCGGTTCGCGGTCTGCTCGGTGCAGCCGTGGGGGAACGCCCTCAGGGCTGCGACCCCGTCGAGCGCCGCGTGGAGCACCGAGGGCGCGACGTGGAGCGTGAGACGATCCGCACCCGGGATCCGGTCCGCGGGAAGGGTCAGCACGTGGCCACCTGCCTCGCCGGAGACGCCGGCGAAGCCGGTGCGGAAGGGGACACCGCGTCGGAGCGTCCTGAGCGGCCAGATCGCGTCGTCCCCGGGGACCGACGAAGACCTCACGTGCGCGCTCAACTCCCGCACGCCCGGCGCGTCGGCCTCGAGCGGCCAGTCGACACGTTGCTCCAAGCCGGGGGCGAGCTGGAAGCCAACCTCGGCCGAGTCCTCGACCGTCCCGCTACGGGAACGGAGGATCACGCCGCCCAGCAGCGGCTCGGCCGTTCCGTTGGACACCGCCGCCGCCGCGAGGACCGCATCCCCCTCGCGGAGGAACCGGGGAAGTCCGGCCCGGACGGAAAGCGGCAAGGAGGTCGTGAACCGGGTCCGATCCTCGCCGAACGCGTTGCCGTGCGTGGCGGCGCGCGCGGTGATGCGCCAGGTGGTCAGGTCGTCGGGGAGGGTGAACTCGACGACGGCCGTTCCGTCCGATCCCGTGAGCACGTCGGCACGGAAGAAGGCCGTGTCCTCGAAGGCGCGCCGAACGCCCGGGATCGCGCCGTCGCCCTTGCCCCGGCCCGTGCGCCTGCCGCGCAAGCCGGCCGGCACCGAGTCGCCCGGTCCCCGGTAGGCTCCGCCCTCGTCCGGGGGCGGAGGCTCCGCCCGGTCCCGCCGGGGACCGATCTTCTCGGCGAGGCTCCGCTCCTCGAGCAGCACGCCGGTGCCCTGCTCGCCCCGGGCGCGCCGCGCGCGCTCGGCGAGCAGGTCCGCGCAGATCTCCTCCCCCTCGCCCGCGTGGGTGAAGTCCAGCGAGGAGGCCGTCTCGACGAGATCCCTGCGGGCCTCGGGCGTGAACGTCACGGCGAGGTCGGGCGTCTGGTCGGGGTGGAGCCGGAAGAGGGCCTCGTCCACCACCGCCACGGCGACCTCCGCCGACACGGGCGTGCCCCGCGCATCGGTGGCGCGCAGGCGGACGCGGCAGCGGCTTCCCGGGCGGTAGTCCGTCCGCTCGGGCTCGATCTCGAGGAGCACGCGCTCGCGGACCTGGATCCTGTCCTCGCCCTGGTGCAGGCGTCCGCCGTGGGCGAGAGCGAGGCGCACGCGCACGTCCGGAACGAAGGCCGGGTCGATGCCGACGTCGAGGTGCGAGCGCGTCGCGTCCAGGCGAACCACACGGTGGCCGTAGAGGTCTTCCCCCTCGAAGCTGAGGAGGGCGTAGAGGCCGGGCGCAGGCGAGGTCACCTCGACACGCGCGGAGTCGCCAACCACGTAGCGCGGCCGGTCGGCGAGCACCACGAGCCGCTCCCCTCTCGCGGCAACGGCCTCGACGACGGCCACGGCCGTCACCTCGTGCCCGGCCCGGTCCCTGCCCCGGAACCGGAACCGGTACTCGCCGATCTCCACCGGTCGGAAGACGATCCCGGCGCGTCCGTCCCGGCCCGCGGCGATCGGAAACGAGGAGACCGAGCACCCATCGCGACTCACCTCGATGCGACCCGCAGCGGCGACCGGCTCGCCGCGAACGTCGAGGGCGAGCAGGCCGACGCGGATCTCGTCGCCGGGGAAGCAGCGCCGCCGGGGCGCCTCGAGCGCCACGTGGTAGGCGGTCGCGGGCACGGTCACCACCGAGAGGGTCCGGCACTGCCGACCCACGGCGTCGCGGGCTTCGAGACGGACGTGGAGTTCCAGATCCGGACCGGGCAGCGTGGGCACGACGACGCGCGCCCGGCCCTCCGGGTCCGTCCGGAAGGTCCGGTCCAGCAGGAGTGAGAACTTCTTCTCCGTGATCGCCGTCACGCGGACACGAACTGCGAGGTCGGCCGCGGGACGTCCGAACGCGTGGGTCGCGGCCACGTCGAGGGCGATCTCCTCGCCCCGCACGGAGTCCCCACGCACCGGCGTCGCGTCGAGGAACAGGGCCGGCTTGCGGTACGCCTCGACCCGGAAGGCGTGCCTCCAGCGCGCGTCCCGGAAGTGGGTGACGATCTCGTAGGTCCCGGGGTGGATGTCGGCGGGGAGGGCGAAGCGCGCGGCGGCGGTGCCGTACTCGGTCAGGACACCGGACCAATCGAGGAGGTGGTTTCCGGCGGCGTCGGTGACCGTGAAGCGAACCGGTTCGCCGTCGGGCGTGACGTGGATCTCGCCGCCGCCGACCCGCAGGACCGCCCGGAAGCCGACCTCGTCTCCCGGCCGATACACGGTCCGATCCGTGGCCACGTGCACCCGCGTGGAGGTCCCTCTCGCCCAACCGTCCCACTCGATCCGGTCATGCGCGACGGAGTCTCCGCGGATCGCGAGGACGGAGACCTCGCGAGCGTGCTCGAACTCGACGACTGCCGTGCCGTCGTCGCCCGTCACCGCCTCCCGGATCGTCCGGCCGCGTTCCCGGACGAGCACGCGGACCCCGCTTGCAGGCCGTCCGGTCGTCGCATCCTGAACGAAGGCCAGCGTGCGTCTCGGGGTGTCCTTCGTGATCAGCGTGATGTCGGACACGACGAGGAGCCCGGTCGCGCGCAGGCGACCGCCCTCGAGGACGACGAGCCACGTTCCCGGGCCGCTCACGGGGATCTCGAGTTCGCCCTCGATCGGACGGTGCGGCTCGTAGCCCGGGATCCGGTGCTCGAAGCGGGCGTTCGGCTCGATCACCTCGACCACGACGCGGTCGAGATTCGCGAAACCGCCGTGCTCGCGGAAGTAGGCCACCGGGTCGAGGCGGTACACGCGGCCGGAAAGGGACTCGATGTTCCGGGTGCGGACCGCCAGCGTGGGGGGCGTGGCCGAGGTCCTCGGAGCAGGCAGCTCGACGGCCAGTTCTTCCTCCCGCATCGCCTCGATTCGCTCGGCCGCGTGCTCCGCGGCCTCCGAGTCCGGGTACGCGTCGACGAGTCGTCGGAGCGTGGCCACGGACTCCGCGAATCGGCCCGGTCGGCGCGAGAGGACCTCCGCCGCTCGGAGCAGGGCAAGGGGCGCGGCCTCCGTCTCGGGGTAGCGGGCGAGGAGT
>JAUXCH010000500.1 GCA_030618975.1 Planctomycetia bacterium | reverse complement strand
TCGACAACGACGGGCTGCACGGCTACGTGGTTCGGCGCGGTCGCGTCCACCTGGAGCGGGGGATCTACCCCCTCGAGGTCGGGTACTTCGAGCGCGGCGGCGCCCAGCGTCTCACGGTGGAGATCGAGGGCGCGGTCCAGGTGCTCCGGCGCGCGCCGGATCGATGATCCGAAGCGTCCACATCCACCCCGAGGCGCCCGTCGTCGGGGAGGACGCCCTCGAGGTCTCCGCGCGCGTCGAGTGGCCGCGCAGCCTGGGGAGGAGGAGGACGCAGCGACTCTGGTTCCGAGCGCCGGCCGGGCAAGCGGACGCCGTGCCCGGCGATGGCGGCTCCGCGCTGCTCGGCGTGCTGTTCCGCTGCATGGAGTTGGGCCGTCCCGTCCGCGTGCACGGCACCCTGCCTGCCGGCCTCGGAGAGAACCTGGGGCGGTTCCAGGAGAACTGGGCGCGTTGGAGCCCCCGGCGCTACCGCGCCGTGCCCATCCACGCGGAGGGAACCACGCCCTCCGTCGACGGCGGCGAGGGCGCGGTGCTCGCCTTCTCCGGCGGCATCGACAGCACCCAGGCGGTGCACCGGTGCCTGGAGGAGGGCGCCACCGCCGAGCGACCGGCGCTTCGGGCGGCGGTCATGGTGCACGGTTTCGACATCCCCCTGGCCGAGGCGGAGGGCTTCGCGTCGGCCGCGGCCCGTAGCCGACGCATCCTCGCGAGCCGCGGGGTGCCGCTCCTCCTCGCCGCCACGAACGTCCGGGAGATCCGCCAGGACTGGGAGGACGCGAACCGCGCGGCGATCGCGTCGGTGTTGCACCTCTTCCGGCCAGGCTTCGAGGCGGGTCTCACCGCGAACAGCTACGAGGAGGGGTTCGCGCGTCGCTTCTTCCCGGAGGACGTCGAAGATCCGCCCTTGCTGGGCTCCGACGACTTCCCCATCCGCATCGCGCCCGTCGATCGCGACCGCATCGGCCGGCTCGAGGAGCTGCTCGACTGGCCCGAGGCGCTGGCCGACCTGCGCGTCTGCTGGGTCCATCCGACGGGCGCCGGCAACTGCGGCCGCTGTGCGAAGTGCATCATCGTGATCCTCGCCGCGCGCGTGTTGGGCGCCGGACGGCTTCCGTGCTTCGACCGGGACATCGAGGACGAGGAGATCCTCTCCATGCTCGAGGATCCGCACGCGATCGTTCCCATTCGCGCGCAGCAGCTGCTCGACCGTGCGAAGCGGCGGGGCTTGGACGAGCCGTGGATGGCGGTGGCCGAGAGGGTTCGAGGCGTGGACCCCCTCCGGCGCATCCGTCGAGAAGCGGCTGCGGTGGGCCGTCGGATCGCGGAGGGTGCCTGATGCGGATCCTGGATCTCACCCGCGAGGAGGAGGGCGAACGGGTCCGCGTGGCGGCCACGTTCCGTTTCGAGCACTGCGATCTTCCCGAGCGTCGCGTTTTCGTCGAGTGCGCCGGTCACGCGGGGGAGGACCTCCAGCCGAGCCCTGACGCCTTCCTCCTGGTCGGTCTTCCGCTCGCCTGCTGGATGGGGGAGCGGCGCGTCCGGATCGAGGGCACCGTCTGTTCCGCGCTGAGGGAGCACCTCGGCGACGCGATGCGGCTCTACGCCCACTGGTACGAGCGGGCCGAGCCCGTCGCGATCGAGCCGACGGCCGGCTTCCGCGCCACGGTGCCCCGGACCCCGCGCCGGTCCGGCGTCCTCCTGTCCGGCGGGGTCGACTCGCTGGCGACCTTGCGGGCGAACCGGGACACCTATCCGCTCGAGCATCCCGACGCGGTCCGCGAGGCGATCTTCCTGCGGGGTTCGAACACGTACGACCATCTCGAGGGAGAGGGAGACCGCTTGGCGCCCGAGCGTGCCCTCGCCTACGACCGGCAGATCGAACGTCTCCGCAGGCTCGCGGCGAGCGCCGACTTCGAGCTGACGGTCCTCGACACGAACGCGCGTCGCCTCTACCCCGACTGGGCGTCCTACCGGGACATCGGGTGGGGGGCGGCGATGCTCTCGCCCGCGCAGATGCTCGGACGGTGGCTCACCGACGTCCTGATCTCCTCCTCCGGCTACGGCATCCAGGTCCCGCCCCACGGATCCCACCCGCTGTTGGACGGGCTCTACTCGACGGCCGCCGTCCGGGCACGGCACGCGCTGCCCTTCCTCGGCCGCTTCGAGAAGCTCGCCCTGGTCGCCGCGTGGCCGGAGGGTCTCGAGGCGCTCGACGTCTGCCTGCGCATCGACACCCCGGAGGAGGGTTCCGCCAACTGCGGAGCCTGCGCCAAGTGCGTGCGCACCATGCTCGGACTCGTGGCGCTGGGCCGGCTCGCGGAGGCACGGCAGTTCCCGTACGACGACCTGGACGTCGGGCAGGTGCAGGCCGTGCCCCTCGATGACGACATGCACGCCGCCTACCTCGAGCCCATGTTCGAGCCCCTCGTCGCGGCGGGCCGCCCGGATCTCGCCGAGGCCGTGCGCCGCAGGATCCACCGGTGGCGCACGCGGAACTCCCTGCGCCGGCGTCTCAGCCGCGCGTTCCGGCGCGTGGTGCCGTGGAAGTGACCCGGGCGCGAGGCGACGTGACCCTTGCCGCTTCGCCCACGCCCCGCTAGTCTTCCGCGATGCCCGAATTCGGCCTCGTCGACACGCTCATCGTCGTCCTCTACTTGGCGCTGTCGGTGGCCATCGGCCTCGTGGCCAATCGTTTCATCACCGGGCTCACCGGCTACCTCGTCGCGGGACGCAGTCTCGGCACGGCGCTCTCGGTCGCCACGATGACCGGATCGGAGCTGGGACTGATCACGGTCATGTACCAGGCCCAGAAGGGCTTCACGGGCGGGTTCGCCGCGCTGCACATCGGGCTCATCGCCGGCCTCGTGACGCTGTTCGTCGGCCTCACGGGCTTCATCGTCGTCGGCCTCCGTCGCGCAGGCGTCATGACCATCCCGGAGTTCTACGCCCAGCGCTTCGGCAAGGACGTGCGGATCACCGGTGGGATCTTCCTGGCCCTGGGCGGCATCCTGAACATGGGGCTCTTCCTCCAGGTGGGCTCGCAGTTCGTCGTCGGCATCACGGGACTCGACCCGAGCGGCACCACCGTCGCCCTCGTCATGACGGTGCTCCTGGGACTCGTGCTCTTCTACACCGTTCTCGGCGGCATGGTGTCCGTCGTGCTGACGGACTACGTGCAATTCGTCGTGCTCTCCATCGGCCTCGTCGCCCTCGTCCTGCTGGCGATCAACAACCTCGGCTTCGACCACATCGCCGAGGTCTGGGAAACGAATCGCGGCGCGAGCACGTTCGATCCCTCGGAGCAGTTCGGAGGCGCCTACATCACGTGGCAGGGCGTGCTCGGCCTCGTGTCCTGCGCGATCTGGCCGACGGCTGTCACGCGCGCACTCTCGGCCCGCAACGTAACGGTCGTCAAGCGCCAGTACACGTTCTCGGCCGTCTCCTTCATGGTCCGCTTCCTCTTGCCGTGCTTCCTCGGCATCACCGCCTACGTCTTCCTCACGGAGGCCGGCGCGGTCGTCGCGGCGGATGCAAAGTCCTTCACGTTCGAGGGCGCCGAGCAGGGGAGCATCATGGCGCTGCCGATCTACATGCGGAGCATGCTGCCCGTCGGCGTCCTCGGCCTGCTGACGGCTGCAATGCTCGCGGCGTTCATGTCGACGCACGACAGCTACCTGCTCTGCTGGGCCTCCGTCATCGCCCGCGACATCATCGCCCCGCTGCGTCCGAAGACCGCGACACCCGAGCGTCAGCTCAAGTGGACGCGCATCTTCATCGTGCTGATCGGTCTCTACGTCCTCGCGTGGGGCCTCCTGTTCAAGCCGAGCCAGGACGTCTGGGACTACCTGGGCATCACGGGCGCGATCTACTTCACCGGCGCGATCGTCGTGCTCACCGCCGGCCTCTACTGGAAGCGTGCGAGCCGCATGGGCGCCCGCTGGGCGCTCTTCGCCGGCCTCTCGGCCGTGGCCGGGCTGGGGCCGGTGAAGTCCTTGCTGGGAATCGAGACGATCGGTCCTGCCGAGATCGGCCTCGGTACGCTCGGCCTTGCCATGCTGGCCATGCTGGTCGGTTCGCTGCTGTTCCCGGACCGGGACCGCGAGGAGGTGGTCTGATGGGCGACTGGGTCCTCTTCTGGAAGATCGTCCTCTACGGCGCCCTCGGCCTCTTCACGGTGATGAGCGTGTGGGTCATCATCTTCGGCTACCGCGACATCCAGAAGATGTTCGCGAGCCTGCGAGCCGGTGAATCAGGCACCTCGGAAGACGTGGAGTAGCCTGCGGACATTAACGGTTCCCCTACAGCCGTCCTTCAACATCCAAGCCCAAGATAGCCGACCTGCTCGCTGATTCGTGGCTGGCGTGTGAACCGCTTCTCACGGCGTTGCTGGAGGAGTAGTCTCCGAACAGAACAGATGTGCCTCTAGACTTTCCCGCTTGCGCCTCCTCGACCATCTCATCAAGGATGCCTCAAGCAACGAGGAGCATGTCGTCCTACCGAGCCCCGAACAACTCCAACTGCTCCCCCTGT
>JAUXCH010000995.1 GCA_030618975.1 Planctomycetia bacterium | reverse complement strand
CCGGCGCATGGCGACCCTTCCGGCGACCGGACGCCTGGAGCGAACGGGCCAGGAGACCGAGGATCCCGGTCAGGAGGAGCAGGATCAGGCCCGCCGCGAAGATCGAGGCGTACCCGGGGTCCTGGGAGTCCGTCGAGTGGAACAGGGCGACGTGCGCCGTGAGCGCACGGACGGAATCGAGCGGCGAGGACGGGACCTGCGCCGCGTTGCCCGAGAGCACCAGCGCGATCATCGTGTCTCCGACGGCCCGGGCGAACCCGAGGATGCCCGCCAGGAGCAGACCGCGCTTCGACAGGGGCAGGATCACGTACAGGAGGGCTTGGGTCCGGGACAGGCCGATCGCCGCGGTCGTGACGTCGAGCTCCTGCCCCATGCCGCGCCAGTGCGCGTGCACGAGCAGCACGACGGTGGGGAGGATCAGCGCCCCGAGCACGGGGACGGCGGTGAGCAGCGAGTACCCGCTGCCCTCGGCGAACCCCTCCCGGACGAACGGCACGAGCAGCATCGCGGAGACGAAGGCGTACACGATCGTCGGGATGCCGGTCATGACGTACACGACGCCGAGGACGAACCGGCCGAGCACACGCGGTCCGAGCCCGTGGGCGAAGGCGGAGATCGCGATGCCGACCGGGAAGGCGACGACCAGGGCCCCCAGGGACAGGAGGAGCGAGCCCACCACCATCGTGAGGATGCCGTACCGGCCTCGGAAGGGTGCCCACTCCCAGGACCAGACGTCCGCACCTCCTCGGAGGAGCGGCAGGCAGAACCAGGCCAGGAAGAGCAGGATGCCGAGTACCGCGGCCGCGGAAACGACGGCGGCCGCGCCGAGCAGCCACTCCGCGAGGTGCTTCCGTCGGCGGCGCGGGCTTCCCGTCACTCGCCGCTCGACTCTGTGCTCGATGCGATGTACCCGGCCGCCGCGACGAGGGACGCGCCCTCGGGACTCCGGAGGTAGTCGATGAAGGCCCTCGCGAGGGGCGAGGGGACGCTCCGGGTGTTCATGAAGAGCCTGCGCGTGACGCGGTAGGTGCCGTTCGTGGCGTTCTCCTGCGTGGCCGGGACCCCGTCGAGCACGACGGCGGCGACCGTCTCGTCGACGTGCCCGATGCTCTGGTATCCGATTCCGGCCTCGTCGTTCGAGAGCGCCGTCTTCATGGCGCCGTTCGAGGTCACGATGTTCGTCGACGGCGCGATCGCGCCCTTGTCCAGGAGCTTCTTCCAGAAGACGCTGCGCGTGCCGCTGGCCTCGTCGCGCCCGTAGAGGTTGATGCCCCGGTCGGGGCCGCCGAGGGCCTTCCAACGGGTGATCGTGCCCGCGAAGACGGCCCGCACCTGGGCGGTGGTGAGCGCCTTCACGGGGTTGTCCGGGTGCACGGCCACCGCCACGGCGTCGAGGGCGAGCGGGTACGACGTGAGCCCGTACCTCTCGTTCTCCGCGTCGCTCACCGGACGTCCGGTGTTGCCGATGTCGACCAGCCCCTCGCCGACCTGCTGGACACCCTGGCCGGAGCCTCCGCCGGCGACGGTGATCCGGATCTTCGGGAACGCCGACATGATCCGCTTCGCCGCCTCGCTCATCACCTTCAGGTGCGCCGTGCCGCCTGCGATGTCGAGAACTCGGATGACCGGGATT
>JAUXCH010000286.1 GCA_030618975.1 Planctomycetia bacterium | reverse complement strand
GTCGCGGGGATCTGCGGCCGGCACGGAGCCGACCTCGACGCCCTCGGGCTGCTCGTGCGAGCACCGATCACCCGCCCGTCCGAGGATCGCCTCGTGCGGCTCACGTTCTCCGGGCGCATCGACGGTTCCGAGAGGATCGTCATCGGCGCCGAGGAGGCGCGGTGGGAGAACGTCTACTGGGGGACGTCGAAGACGACCGTTCGGTTGGGCGGCGTGTCGTGGACCCCGCGCGAGAACCCCGTCCTTCTCAATCGGGGCGCGACGGCCTACCTCTCCGTCCCCGTGGACTTCTCGACGGCTCGCCTCGTGAAGACGAACGGCCGCGACGTCGTGACCCTCAGCGCGGGGCCGACCTCCGTGACGGTGCGCATCGCGGACAACCCGAACGGCACCGATCTCTACGAGTTCTCGGTTCTCCTCGAGCGCTCACATCGGTTCGTGGAGCTCTCGATCCGCGCGACGATCGACGGCAGCGACGAGATCCTCGTGACGGCCGAGAAGGCGACGTGGCGGCACCGCCACTGGGGGTGGCCTCGCGGCGAGGTGCTGCTGAACGACACGCCTTGGGACCCGCAGCGGAAACGTGAGATCCCCAACGAGGGGAGCACGCGGTACCTGCCCGAGGGCGTCGACTTCGCCTCGGCGCGCGTCGTTCACACTCGGGGCCGGGACGTGGCGGCCGTCGAGATCGCCGCGGATCGCCTCATCGTGCGCTTCGTGGACACGCCGGTGGGGGCCCGGGTCTACGAGGTCGTGATCCGGTTCGGTGAGCCCCCGCAGGCCCTCTCCGGTGGCGCCCCAGCCTGCCGGTAGTCGCCGTGCTACGTGACGACATTCGGGACGTTGCGCTCCAGAACTCGACACGGTGGTCACAGGGGACCTGGGACTGAGACCGTGCGGCGCACAGCCCTCGGGATGGCCTCCGCGGGCGTCGATTCGAGTAGCGGTCGATGGCCGGAGCAGCCGCGCCTTGGCGCAGCCATGGGGGGACGCGAAGGCGGGAGTCGGCGGACTGGATCAGGCGGAAGACCGCGAAGGAGACGCGCAGCATGGCCGTCAGGCGCGCGACGTGCGCTCGAATTTGGCGCCGAGCAGGCGGAGCGCGGAGGGTGAGGCTCTCGGGCGCGACACCGTCGTGATCACCTGGGGCGCGCGCTTCAGCCAACTGTCCACAGTCGAACGTGGAACCCCGATGCACGTCGCGATCGTCGCGTCAACCGTCTCCTGCACGCGTTGGACGAGGCCGGTGGTCTCAGGTCCGCTGCCGAGCTCGGTGCTCATGCCCGCATGATTCCGCCGTCGGGGCCGCATCCGAGTGCGCCGCAGCCCCCCTTGCTTCCGGGCATCAGCCGAGAGCGATTGCTGTCCGCGCGCCTTGGATCGTGTTGTGCGCGATAATGCTCTTGCCTACGTGGAGGCCCTCGCCGTCCGTGAAGATGGCCAGGCCAAAGGGTCGCAGGTCTATGTGGACGACCACGTGATCCGGCTCGAGTTGCGTGGCATTGAAGATCAGGAGGTACCCTTCCGTGGTGAAGATGCCGACATCGTGCTCGCTCTGCACGATGCGGACGTCGCCACGAGCGACTTCGTTCCTCTGGACCACCAGAGGCAGACTCGCCTGCTCTGGAAGCACGAGACTCACGACGACGGGATCGAGCTCGATCTGTAGCAGCGGTTGTTCGCCAACCGCGATCAGCCACTCGCAGTTCTCCAGCTTGTTCGTACCGAGCACTACGGTCGTCATGCGGCTGAGTACCATCCTTTGATAGGGCCACCGGGAGCCGCCCGAAACTCGGCGGTCATCGGCTCGACGTAGAACTCGCGGCCCACGACCAGAGTGATGCAGCGCGGCCTGTGAAGTGGGACCTCCTGGCGGCTGTTCAGCCAGCCCTGCTCCTCGTCGGACAGGTCGAACCAGAGAGGGTCCATGGCGTCGCGCAGCGTATCCGCTCGCGGGTCGCGAACCTCGTCCAGCGCAAGCATCGCCCGTTCGAGTTCCAGGTATCTGCGCAGCTCAGGGCTCACCGTTTCTCCAGTCCGGCCTCGTGTTGCCGAGGGACCGCCTGTAGGTCGGCAGCGGCACCCTCTCGCTCGGCTCGATGAAGGCGTGCTGCGTCGGTCGCCTTGGATCCGACCGCAGGCCAAGGCTGTGGGGGGGCAGTGCGTCGATCGATAGCACGTACACCCTATCCTCGTTCGACCCTGTGGAGCCCCGTTGCAGGCGACGGGGCCTCCGGTGCGGCGGGAGGTGCCAGGGGGTAGACGGGCTTACGGACATTCCACCTGTGCCAGGGCTGACCTCTCCGTGTTCGTCCACCGGGAGGTCGATCCCGGCCCGAACCCCGAGACCTCGCCCTGACGACTCGATCTGCGGCAGACCATCGTCGGCTCTCTTCATTGCGCGATACAGATGCTCCACGGGCGTAGTCTACGGTGTCGAGCGGCCCTACTCGGAGAACGTGACCCACTGGCCCCGGGTTGCGTCCGGGCGCGCGGCGGGCGACCCCATGGCCACGGGCCTGACGCGCCACAGCGGCCAACGTGGGCGTCCTGGGCGGGATGAGCGCGGACACTCCCCGCCGCCCGCAAATGCCGAGAAACAGGCCTTGGGGCCCAATGGCCGATCTGCGGCATCGTGGCCCTTCGCACCCCGCGCAGAAGGCTATGGGTGCGGGGTCCAGCCCCAACTCCAGGGGACTCCGAAGCCGCTGGTCCCACGCTTCGAGTCTGAGTGGGTCCGCCACCACCCCGCCGCGCACCGGGCGGCCGGTGCTCGCGTGCAGAGCACGCGCAGGTCGAGGCAAGTGCATTCGACGGGAGCATGGGGCCCCGTGTTGCCATCGCGTGTTCCGCGCGTCGACCGGACGCGGGGGGGAACGGCGCTGGGCGCGAGGGCCGGGCGGGTCTCCGTGTCGCCCCTTCCGCCGGAACCCAGGGTGCGAGCGGCGTGTCCCATGGAAGGAGCAGACCTCGGAGCACGTCATGCGCACGAACGCGATCGGTATCGGGATCTTCGGACTCGTCCTCACGTTCGCCGCGTGGCACGTTGCCCGAAGAGCGTCCGCCGACGCCGGGGGCGACTGTTGCCCCGGCTCCACCTGCCTCGCGCCCGAGGGGCCGCGCGGGACGCCCTCGGTGCAGGCTAGGATTGGAGCATGGTCGATCGACGCGTGTGGGCAATGGTCGTAGGCGGCGTCCTCTTGCTCGCCAACCCACCTTCCGTGCGTGCCGACGACGCGTCGGCCTTCGCCGCAAGCACCGTCGCCGACATGCTCGCCCATGGCACGGAGGTCGAGCGTCTCTGGGGCCGGCACGTGTTCGGACAGCTGTCCGCGGTCGAACGCACGCGGGTTCTCGATTGGATCGGAGCGTCCAAGGGACAGTCGCAGGACAACGGAGGCACACGACGGGCACCTTGCCTGCCCGACGTCAGGGTCTCGTTGCGTCTGCGCTACTACCTGGCGTCTCGTGAACGGCTACGAGAGCTCGGTGTCGACCTGCAGGGACTCGACCGGGATTCCCCGCCATATCCCTCGGAGGACGAGCGTCGTGCCGGATCCCCGATGCTCGAGGCTCGCCCGGACGTGGACGTGCTCTCACGGCTCCACGAGGCGATCGAGGACGGCCGCCTACGACTGGTAGGGAGCGCCGAGAGTGAGGACCAGGTCGGCGCCGTCCAGACGTTGAGCGTCCTGGGTCCTGCGGACGAGACCGTGCGCGGGGAGCAGGGGGCACTGCCGACCGGTGCCGTGATTTGCGTACAGCCGTACTTCAGTGGGCTACTACGCATGGGATCGCTGTCGATTCGCCGTATCGTGGCAACCCGGCTCCCGGAGGACGAAGACCGTCAGCTCCAGATCCTGGGCAGTCGACACCACCTCGACCCCTCGTGGGGGCTCCACGTCGGAGTGCGCCACGGTGAGGTTCTCCTGCTCTCGCCGCGTTGGGCCGTCGGCCGTGCGTGGACGGGCGACGCGCTGCCCGTGCTCGAGCTGACCTTTCGCGCCTTGCCGCAGCCTTGGCACTGCGAAGTCGTCCTTCCCAAGGATGGGGACGAGCGTGAAACCCTCACACAGAAGTGCATCGCCACCCTCGGGGAGGTACGCGACGAGGGGGCGCGAGTGGTGTTCACCGTCACGAAGGCCGACCGCCCGTTCTTCGGGGAGCGACTCACGGTCGCACGGGGTGCCGATCGCCGGCAGTACGTGACCGTCATCGAGGTCGTCGGGATCCGCGGTACGAGGATCGAGGCTCGCTCGGTGCCCGGGTTGGAGAAGCACCGAATCGAGGTGGGCGACCACGTCCTGATGCTCACCGGCCTGTAGGACCAGGTGCCGGATGAACCCGTGGGGAATGCCCGCCCGACCGGCGCTCGCCGGCCGCTCCCGCGCGCGCGGTCGGAGCCGGCTCGGAGGACGCGATTACCGCCGGGTGACCGGATCCGGGACCCGGGTCGCCCCACGTAGGTCCCGCGGCCACCTGGGCCGCAGCGGCCTTCGATGGGGGACGAGGTGGCGAGGTGGCGAGGTGGTAGCATTCGCGCCCTAGGAGGAACCAGGCGGCGCAATGGCATCACCCCGCGTCCTCGTGGTGAGTTCCTCGGCCGGCCACGGGCACATGATGGCGGCCCGGGCCCTCGCCGAGGCGCTGCGCCGGCGCCACCCCACGGTCGACGTGACGCACGTCGACACCCTCGACCGGATGGGCCGGTGGTACAGCCCGATCTACCGGTGGAGCTACCTGAAGCTGGTCGACAAGGCGCCGTACCTCTGGCGGGCCCTCTACGACTCGACGGACCGCAGGCACACCCAGCTCGGCGCGTTCTTCACCCGGCTGGGGGGGCGCGACTTCGTCCGCATGGTCGAGCGGTGGAAGCCCCATGCCGTGCTCTGCTCCCACTTCCTGCCCCTCGAACTGCTCGACCGGCGCATTCGCAAGGGCAAGCTGGTCACCAAGCTCCACGCCGTCGTCACCGACTACGACGTGCACCGCATGTGGTACTGGCCGAACGTCCACCGGTACCACGTGGCCTCGGATCTCGTCAAGGCGAGGTTGTGTCTGCGCTACGGTGTCCCCGAGGATCGCATCGCCGTGACGGGCATCCCCGTGCGTCGCATGTTCAAGGTCCGCCACGACAAGGTCGCGGTTCGCGCGCGGTACGGGCTGGACCCGGAACGTCCCGTGGTGCTCTTCCTCTCGGGCGGCTTTGCGGTGGGCCCGATGCGGAAGTCCATCCTGGGGATCTGGCTGGAGCGGCGCGACGTCCAGATCCTCGCGGTCTGCGGGCGCAACGAGCGTCTCCGCCGGGCGATCGAGCGCCTGCCGCGCCCGGCGGGTTCGACGCTCCACGCGATCGGCTTCGTCGAGAATCCCGCGGAACTGATGGCCGTCTCCGACGTGGTGATCGCCAAGGCTGGCGGGGTCACGGTCTCCGAGACGATGGTGGCCGGGAAGCCCCTCGTCATCTCGATCGCGATCCCGGGCCAGGAGGAGCGCAACGTCCAGGCCCTCCTGGAGGCGGGGGCCGGCATCTGGGCGCCCACGCCCGAGGAGATCCGCTGGCGCGTCCCGCGCATCCTCGACGCGCCCGCCCGGGCGAAGGCCCTGGCCAAGGGGGCGAGGGCCCTCGCCCGCCCCTCGGCCGCCGACGACATCGCCGATGACGTCGCGGGCGAGCTCGTCGACCCGTACGTCGCCAGGCCGCGCTTCCACGGAGCCCGCTGATGTCCAGGACGGATCACGTGACGGGTATCTTCCTAGGGGTCGCGCTTCTGGCCGCGGCCGCTGCGTCGGCCCGCGCTGAGCCGACCTACGATCCGCAGGCCATCGCGCCCATCGAGTACGCGCCGCGTACGAACCCCGCGATCTTCGCGCGGCCCGCGCGACGGACCGTCTTCCCGTGCTGCCGGGACCCGTTCCAGATCGCGCGAGGTCCCGTGGAGATCCGCGACGAGTTCATGCCTGCCCAGGTGCGCCTGACCCTGCCGTCCGTCGCGCCGGATGCGCTTGGACAGGGTCGGTGGCTCGTGCGCCTGCACCTGGACCTCGGGAACGACTTCGGCTACAGCCAGACGGGCGCCGCCGAGTCTCCCACCGCGGATCGCCGCTTCATGATCGACGGCGAACGCTTCACCGCAGAGGCGCAGGTGCGTCGCGGCTTCGGACGCGGCCTGGACGCCGGGGTGCGCGTGCCCGTCCGGTGGCGCGGCGGAGGCAGTCTCGACGGCCTCATCGACTGGTGGCACGACCTGCTCGGCTTCGCGAACAACGGGCGCGACGCGTTCCCCAAGGATCTCTACCGCGTCGAGGGGCGGGACGCCGCCTTCAACGACATCGACTGGCCGGACGAAGGCTGGGGTCTCGGCAACGTGGAGCTCGACGTCCGCTGGGAGTTCCTGCGTCCCGCATCCCGCGCGGGGTGGCGCGCCGCGCTCGTCGGGCGCGTCGGCCTGCCCACGGGGACCGGCCCCTACGAGGCGGGAGGCGTGGACCTGGGCCTCCAGGCCGTGGCCGCCCACCAGCTCGGGCGGCGCTTCGACGTGTACGGCGGCGTCGGCGGCACCTGGTTCTCCGAGGACACGGTTCGCGGGATCGAGTACGAACCCTGGCGCGGCCACGGCTTCCTCGCCCTCGAGTATCGGCCGACGGCGTTCATGAGCGTCTGCGTGATGGTC
>JAUXCH010000107.1 GCA_030618975.1 Planctomycetia bacterium | reverse complement strand
GATCCCGGTCCTCGTCGACGACATGCAGGACACGGTGGCCAAGGCCTACGCCGCCTGGCCGGACCGGCTCCGCGTGCTCTCGGCCGACGGCACCGTCGCCTACGGCAGCGCCCGGGGCCCCTGGGGGCTCAAGGTCGACGAGCTGCTCGCAGCGCTGGAGAAGACCCTGGCCGAGTGACCTCGACACGCAAGTCGCCCGGCAGGCTTGCCCACCCACGCTCGTCGAGCCCGAGTCGGGCCGCGCAGATCCGGGCGGTGCGGCATCGACGTGAGGCGCCCGGCGCCGCGCTGAACACGTATCTCAAACGGTACGAAAAACGGCGACCGGTCGCCGCCCTGCAAAACCCTGAAGATAGGGGGTGCGTCTTCCAAACAGGGTCCACGGCGGTCGCCGTGAGCACCCATGTGCATCCCAGGCGAGACGCTCTCATCCGGCCTCCGCGGGCCGCTGGCTGACGTGGAGATCCTGGTGGCCTCCTAGCGCCGGCCGCCCTGCTCGAGATACGGCGCGACCTCGACGCGCAAGTCGCCCGGCAGGCTTGCCCACCCACGCCCATCGAGCCCGAGCCAGGCCGCGCCGATCCGGGCGGTGCGACGTCGACGTGAGGCGCGCCCGGCGCCGCGCCGAACACGTATCCCAAACGGTACGAAAAACGGCGACCGGTCGCCGCCCTGCAAAGCCCTGAAGATAGGGGGGGCGTCTTCCAAACAGGGTCCACGGCGGTCGCCGTGAGCACCCATGTGCATCGCAGGCGAGACGCTCTCGTCCGGCCTCCGCGGGCCGCTGGCCGACGTGGAGGTCCTGGTGGAGACTAGCGCCGGCCGCCCTGCTCGAGATACGGCGCGACCTCGTCCCGCAGGTCGCTCGGCAAGCTCGCCCCTCCATGCATGTCGAGCCCGAGCGAGGCCGCGCAGGAGAACCTGTCTTCACCCCTCGCAAGCAGGGGGAGCATCGCGTGCACCGTCTCTTCCGGCCGCTGGTCCAGGAGCCTCCGCCAGGCCCCGGCGCACACTCTCGTACCCGCGCGGGGCTCCTCCTCCGTGAGTACCCTCAGCTGCTCCTCGTACGCCTCGGGCCAACGGGTGAGGAGGATGCGCTGGGCCAGAGTGCCGCGTGCTCTCGTACCGGTCTCCGTCTCGCGCAGCCTCACCCACTTCCGAACGCTGGCGCGGCGACCTGCGGACGTATCCCCCTCGCAGCCAGGGACGACCGCGAACTCCGCCGAGGACATCCGGATGCCCTCGGGAAGCACGTAGACCTGCAGGACCGTACCGGCCGGGTTCCTCGACCAGCAACACGGTCTGCAGGACGAGCCTGGTCGTCCAAGCGGCGCCGGGCTCTACGCGGGCCACGGGGAAGTACACCTCATCGCCTCTCCCGGTCGTGAATCCAGGTGCGTGATGCACGGCCCCACTCGGCGCCTCGAGCCTCAGGTCGAGCCCCTCGCGCCCGGTGTCCGCGGCCCAGTAGGGCAGCCACACCTCAGCGGTTTCGTTCTCGAACCGCATGGTGATCAACAGAGCCTCGCCGGGACGAGCCTGGAGCGGCGCTACGTTCAGGTGGATCCGGTGACCGTGAGCGTGGACCTGCACGTCCTCCTCTCTGGAGAAGCGCGAATCCGGTTCCTGCTGCCTGCCTGCGCGGGGTTGAGGGCCGCCGCAGCTCCAGACCGGAAGGCCCAGACACAGGAGCGCGAACCCGCGCCAGAGGACACCGCCTCGCCCACACCTCATGGGCGTGGGAACGGACGGCGGCAAGCCGGGTTCGGCGGGGCGACTCCAACCCCGGGTCAGTCGACCCGGTTCGTACCCACGTGCTCGCAGCCGGCGGCACCGTCGCCGACGGCAGCGTCGCCGACGGCAGCGTCGCCTACGGCAGCGCCTGGGGCCCCTGGGGGTTCGAGGTCGACGAGCGGGTCGCGGCGCTGGAGAAGACGCTGGACGAGCCACCCCCAGATGGGTGATCCAGGCGTCTTGAGCATGTCTTGAGCATGGTAGCATGCTCATATGAGTCATCGCCTTCAAGTCCTGATACCGGTGGCCCTGGACGCCAGGATCCGCAAGGAGGCGCAGCGCATGCGCGTGAGCAAGGGCGAGTGGGTCCGCCGCGCCATCGAGCACGTGCTCCAGCACGGCACCCAGGGCGCTTCAGGATCCACGGATCCCCTGACCCGTCTGGCCGCCCTGAACGGGCCGACCGCGGACATCGAGGAGATGCTCGACGAGATCGAGTCTGGACGCTCGTGAGGGTCTTCCTCGACTCCAACGTCCCCATGTACGTGGCCGGCGCAGAGCACCCCCACCGGGCGCCCGCGCTGCGGTTCCTCGAGCGCGTCCGCGCGGGTGAGGTCGAAGCGGTCACGAGCACCGAGGTGCTCCAGGAGATCCTCTACCGCTACGCGGGCCTCGGGCGACTCGACCTGGCCGCGGAGGTCTACGACATCGTCGTGAGCCTGTGCACCGAGATCTTCGACGTCAGTCTCGCCGACACCGACCGTGCGAGAGATCTCCTGCTGGCGGGCGAGGGTCTCTTCGCGCGCGACGCCGGCCACGCCGGCGTGATGCTGACGCGAGGACTGGAGTGGATCGCGACCTTCGATCTCGGCTTCGACTTCATCGTGGGTGTGCGCCGCGTGGAGCTCGTCTGACGGGCCCCGGTTCTTCGAGGCCGCGGGGCTTCGAAACCGCGAGGATCGAGGCTCGCGTAGAGTGACGGAACGGTGCCCGACGTCACGATCCGCCTCCTCGCCCCCACCGACTCGCTGTCGGACCTGACCGCGCTGCTGAACCGGGCGTACGGGGGCCTCCTCGAGATGGGGCTGCGCTACGTCGCCACGTGGCAGGACGAGACGATCACGGCGAAGCGCATCCGTGACGCCGAGTGCTGGGTCGCCGAGGCGGACGGCGCGCTCGTGGGTACGTGCACGCTGGCCGGACCGGGGCGCGGCCGGGGACACCCCTACTACGAGCGGGAAGACGTCGCCAAGTTCAGCCAGTTCGCGGTGGAGCCGTCCGTGCAGGGGACGGGACTCGGCTCCCGCCTGATCAAGCAGGCCGAAGCGCGGGCGCGGGAGCTGGGCGCGGCCGAGATCGCGGGCGACACGGCGGAGCCGGCGACGCACCTGTTGGCGTTCTACGCTCGCCGCGGGTACCGCGTCGTCGGCAGGACGAAGTGGGACACGGTCAACTACGAGAGCCTGATCCTCTCGAAGCGCCTGTAGACGCTCGGCCCTTCGACTCGTCCGCGCGCCTCGCTCAGGAGGAGCTTCCCGCGAACACGCCGGCGATCGCCGTGCGCGCGCCCAGGGTGAGGCGAAACAGCGTGGGGACGAGCAGCAGGGTGAAGAACGTGGAGACCACGAGACCGCCGATCAGGATGCTCCCGATGCCGCGGTAGAGCTCGCTGCCCGCGCCCGGGAAGACCACGAGCGGCGCCAGCCCGAACACGGTGGTGAACAGCGTCATGAAGATGGGGCGGATGCGGGTTCGAACGCTGGTGAGCACCGCCTCCTTCGGATCCATCTTCTCGTTGCGCATGTAGTTCAGCGCCTGGTGGACGATCAGGATCGCGTTGTTCACCACCGTGCCGATCAGGATGATGAAACCGATCAGCGTCAGCGTGTCGAGCGGCTGGTCCTGCACCCGGTTCAAGACCCAGATGCCGGCGAGCCCGCCGATGGCGCCGAGCGGCACGCTTAGGATGACGATGAAGGGGTACAGCCAGGACTCGAAGAGCGCGGCCATCAGCAGGTAGGTGATGAGCACCGCGAGCAGCAGGCTCGTACCCAACTTCCCGAGGGTGCGTCGGAGCTTGTCCGCCGTGCCGCCGAGCGTGATGTGGTAGTCGCCGCCGAGCGCACCCTGCGCCTGCAGGGGGGCGATGATGTCGCGCTCGACGATCTCGACGGCCTCCTCCAGCGTGACGTCCCCGGGGGGCTCCATGAGCACCGTGATGGTCCGCTCGCGCTCCCGGCGATTGATCTGCTCCGGCCCGGAGGAGAGCCGGATCTCGGCCACTGCACCCAGGGGAACCAGGTTGCCGGTCGGCGTCGCGATGGGCAGGTCCTTCAGGTCCTGCAGGCGGCTCGCATAGCGCTCGTCGCCGATGAGGCGCAGGTCGATCTTGTCGCCGCCCGTGAAGTAGTCACCGGCGTAGGCGCCGTCGACGAACGAGTTCACGGTGTATCCGAGATCGAATGCGGTGACGCCGAGGTCGGCGGCCTTCTCCCAGCGCGGCACGACGTGGACCTCGGGACTGGACAGGTCGAGGCTCGGCACGGGCCGTGCCTGACCGCGGCCGAGGGCCGGGTGCTGCCGGACCATGCCGAACACCTGCTGGCCGATCCCGGTGAGGGTCCTGAGGTCGGGGCCGCGGATCTCGATGTCGACCGTCCGGCTCGCGCTCACGCCTCGCTCGAAGATGGAGGCCTGTTGCGCGAAGGCGATGGCCCCGGGAATCCCCGCTCCGGCCGAGAACATGAGGGGCACGAGCTCGCGGGCTCGGAGCGGATCGTTGGCGCTGACCCCCGAGAAGATCATGTTGCCGAAGGCCACGAAGAAGTACTGGCGGATGGTCGGAAAGGGGAGCTTCTCCGCCTCGGGGCTGCCGGGGTCCGCGTTCCAGAAGGGCTCGAGCCGCGCGTCGATCGTCTCGCCGAGCGAGGCCATCTCCGCGAGGTTGTAGCCGGGCGGCGGCAGCACGAAGGCGAGCGCCAGGTTCTGGTTGCCCTTCGGCAGGTACTCCAGCTTCGGCCAGAGGGGAATCAACAGCGCCAGGACTCCCGCGACGAGTGCCGCGATGAGGGCGAGCTGGCGCAGGACTCCCCGCTGCAGCCACGTGTGCGTGGCGAGAAGGGAGCGGACGAAGCCGGACGCCAGGAGGTCGAAGGGGGCCAGGAACGGTCTCAGGAAGCGCGGCACGCGGGCCTTGGAGTCCGCGACGTACACGTCGCCGGCCTCGGCGTGCCGGTTGCGCTTCGAGAGGATCCGCGCCGTCGCGGTCGGGATGACCGTGACGGAGACCACGAGCGACAGTCCCACGGCACAGGAGATGGCGATCGCGATGTCGCCGAAGAGCTGCCCCACCTCGTCCTTCAGGAACAGGATGGGGATGAAGACCGCCAGGGTGGTCAGCGTCGAGGCGATGACCGCTCCCCAGACCTCCTGGGTCCCCTTGACGGCCGCCTCGAGCCGTCGCTCTCCCATCTGGTAGCGACGGTAGATGTTCTCGAGCACGACGATGGCGTTGTCGACGAGCATGCCGACGGCGAAGGCGAGGCCGGCGAGGCTGATGACGTTGAGGCTGCGTCCGAACAAGCCGAGCAGCATGAACGTACCGATGACGCTGGTGGGAATCGCGAGCGAGACGATGATCGTGGAGCGCACGCTGCGCAGGAAGATCAGCAGGATCAGGAACGTGAGCGCGCCGCCGACGAGGATGTTCTGCTTGACGAGTCCGATCGCGGAGTTGATGTACTCGGTCTCGTCGTAGACCTGCTCCAACCGGAGACCGGCGTCCTTCAGCACGCCCTCGTTCAGCTCGCCCACCGCGAGACGAATGTCGTCCATCGTGGTCAGCACGTTGGCGCCCGTGGACCGGATCACGTTGATGGCCAGACACTGACGGCCGAAGTTGAACACCGCGCCGTCCGGCTTGCGGAATCCGAGTCGGACGTCGGCCACGTCCCGGACGTAGACCGGAATCCCCCCCCGGCGGGCGATCACGACGCTCGAGATCTCCTCCGGCGAGCGGAACTGGCCCAGGGTTCGAACGACGTACTTCCGCTTCCCCTCCCAGTAGTCGCCGGCGGAGACGTCGTGGTTCCGCACGCGGAGGGCGATCCGAAGCTGCTGGATCGTGATCTTGCGGGCGGCGAGGCGCCGCGGATCGAAGACGACCTGGAGCTCCTCCTGCCGCCCGCCGTACACGTTGGCGTTCGAGACGCCTTCGATGCGTTCGAGCCGGGCCTCGATCCGGTCCTCCGCGAAGCGACGCTTCTTCTCGACCTCGATCGGCGGAGGAAGGAGATCCCGGATCTCGGGGTGTTCCTCGGCGGCCGCCTCGAGACGGCGCTCCCTCAAGCCCGAGGTGCCGGCTTGGGCGGCGGGCTCGACGGCCGAAGCCAGACCGGGATGCGCGGCCTGCCAGGCCCGGAGCTCCTCCGCGGTCTTCGTTCGCGGCCTCAGGATCAACCAGGCGATGGCCTGGTCCTCCGCGCCGGAGGTGCTGATCACGGGCTCCAGCGCGTCCTCCGGGTACTCCGGCACCTGCTGGAGGCGTGTGTTCACCTTCAGGAGGGCCTCGGCGATGTCCATGCCGACCTCGAACTCGAGGGAGACCGTGCCTAGGGAGTTGGCCGACTCCGAGGACATCTTGAGCACGCCCTCGACGCCCTTCAGCTGCTCCTCCTGCTCGTTGACGATCTCGCGCTCGACCTCCTGCGGGCTCGCGCCCGGCCAGGGGGTCCGGACGGTGATGACGGGCCGCTGGACCTCGGGAACCAGCTGGATCGGGAGCTTCGTGAGCGCGATCCCGCCGAAGAGGAGCACGAGCAGCACGCCGACGGAGACCTTGACCGGGTTCTTGACGAAGGCGGCGACCAGACCCATCTCAGCGACCGTCCGCTGGGAGCACGAGCTTCCGGCCGGGTCTGTAGATCCGTTCGTTGCCCTTCACCACGACCTGCATGCCGGGCTGCAGAGGCCCGATCACCTCCACCAGGTCGTCGACGGCGACACCCAGGCGCACGGGCACGCTCTTGGCTTTCGAACCCTCACCGACGGCCCAGACCATGACGGGCTCGGACCCTCCGAGCATGATCGCGTCCTTCGGGACGAAGAGCGCGGAGCGCTTCTCCCCCACGGCCAGCGTGACGGTGGCGAACATCCCCGCCTTCACCAGGACGCTGTCGCCGACGCGTTCGTTCGCGATCCGCACCTTCACGGGGAACGTGCGACCCCGACGATCCGCGCTGGGCACGATCCGACGGATCGTCCCGGTGAAGATCCGTCCGGCGATCGCATCGAACTCGATCCGGACGTCGAGCCCCTCGCGAAGCCCCCCCACGAAGTCCTCGACGACGTCGACGACCACGTCCACCTCGTCGAGCGCCGCGATCTCGGCGACCGGGGAGCCGGGGGAGAGCCACTGCCCGACCTCCGTGTGCTCCTTCACGATCCAGCCCGTGAAGGGCGCTCGGACGGTGTAGCGCTTCTTCTCGTCCTCGAGGAGCCGCACCTCGGCGTCCAGCCGCTTCATCTGGGCACGCGCCTGCTCGACCCGCTCCACGCGCGGTCCGGCCTCGACGAGAGCCAGGGCGGCCTGCGAAGCGTCCAGCAGGAGCTCGGACGCTCGAACGGCAAGCCGTGCGTCGCGGAGCTCGTCCTCGCTGATCGTCTTCTGCGCGAAGAGCTTCTTCGTCGCCTCGAGCTTCCACTCCCTGAGCGCCAGACCCGCCTTCAGCTCCTCCACGCTCGCGCGCACCTGGTCGATCTCCTCGGGGCGCGAGCCGTTCACGAGCTCGGCGAGTCGCTGAGCCCCGAGATCGCGATCCGCCTCGGCGGCCTCGATCCGGAGATCGAGGATTTCCGTGCGCAACTGCGCGAGCGGCTCACCCTCCTCGATCCGATCGCCCTCGCGGCAGAGGTACTCCGTCACGAGTCCGGCGAACTCGCTGCCCACGGTGCTCAGCCGGGCCGGTTCCACCGTGCCGGTGAAGGTCCGGCCGCCCGGAACCTCCTGCTCGAGGACCTCGACGACCTCGACGTGCACGGGAGGCATCGGCGGAGGGCCGCCTCCACCCTTGGGGCCTCCTTCTCCGCCGGGAGCCTCGTCGCCGGCGTGGTCCGCATCGCCGGCGTGGTCCGCATCGCCGGGCCGGTCCGTGCCGGGCCCCGGGGACGAGGGGCTCCCGCAACCGGCCAGGGCGAGGACGAACACGAACACGCACACGAATACGTACACGAAGACGGGGATCGACCAGGGGGCGTACCGCATGGGGCTCCTCCGCCGCTCGGGACCGCAGCAACCGCGGAATGTAGACCTGCCCCTGGGGGCCACCAAGAAGAGATGGCTCGCGAAATGGCGGGGGCCGGGTTCCGCTCGTGGGAGTGTTCGGCGGCACCGCTGGAGAACCGCCGTGTGGGATGCGATGCGGAAGCCTCCCCCCCGGTCCCGGGGGGGAGGCTCTTCCGGTGGGCAGGGGGCGGAAATGGGGGGAGTTTGAAAATCAATCGCAAAATCGACGCTCACCCCTCGGGAGCCCCGTAGAGTCCGCGGCCAAAGCCAAAGTCACTCTCGTCGCCGGACCCACCCGGCCGCCCCCCGACCCCAGCGGAGAACTCCCTTGAAGAAGGCCATCGCCCTCGTCGCCGTCGTCGCCCTCGCAGCCACGGTCGCAGCCTGCTCGTCCGGTCAGCGCCGCGCCGCCCCGACGGCCCCGTACTCGGCCCCGTCGACCACGTACTCGGCTCCGTCGACCACGTACTCGGCGCCGTCGACCACGTACACCCCCTCCCAGCCCGCGCCCACGCGCACCGCACCGCCCGCCGCGGCGCCCTCGGGCAAGAGCTGCGGCGGCTGCGGCGGCCCCGGCGGCTGCGGCTAGGCCGCGCTTCCACGGAATCGACGACCGGGGCCGGCTCTACGGCAGCCCGGTCGATCTCGGAATCGAGGGACCGGTTCCGCCACCTCTCTCCCGGCCTCGCGGAGAGAGGGTACGGCGGAGCCGGTCCCTTTTCTCGTGGGGCCCCGTGGTTCTCGTAGGGCCCCGTGATTCTCGCGGGGCGCTGTGTGGAGTGAGACGTTGAACGACCGCCCTCCTCCGAACCCTCCGCCCTCCACGCCGGACCTCCAGGCCCTCACCCTGCAGCTCGGCGACGAGGACCCGGCCCGCCGCGTCGCAGCGGCCCGCGCGCTGACGCGCCTCGGCGAGGACGCGGCCCCCTCGCTCGGCGCCCTGGTCGCCGCTCTCGAGGATCCCGTCTTCCTCGTCCGCGCCATGGCCGCGGCGGCGATCGGCCGCCAGGGAAGGGCGGCGGCGGCGGCGATCGAGCCGCTCCTGCGTCTCCTGGACGACCCGGTGGCCCCCGTCCGGTTCTGGGCCGCCGACGCCCTCGGTCGCATGCAGGACGCGGCCGCCGAGGCCCTGCCGGCCCTGGACCGACGGGCCGACGACGAGGATCAGGCCGTGCGCGGGGCGGCTACGCGAGCCGCGGCACGGGTGCGCGCCGCGCACTCCGGGGGTGCGTGACACCCACCGGGTAGAATCCCGGACATGCCGAGCCCGCAGTCCCTCCGCCGCCTCGCCAACGTCACGAAGAAGGTCCACGACGACCTGCGCCAGGGAGGCATGGCGATGACCTTCAAGTACCTCTTCCGATCCACCGCCATCCTGGCACGCGTCACGGCCATCCTCGCGGACTACATCGCCACGCAAGCGGGCGCCCCCGGAGACCGCTCGTGGGACGACCTGCGGCGGACGAAGCTGCAGGTCGACGGCACACCGGCGGACGATTCCGATCCCGAGGCCCCGTCCGAGCCCGCTTCCGGGCCTGCGATCAGCGAGTAACGAGCAGCTAGCCGAACGCCCTGGCCAGCCCCTTCTCGACGAGCGACCAGGGGACGAAGGCGGGCTTGTTCTCGACCTCGAGGTGGATCGAGTCGCCGTCGACCGTGTACCGGCCCTCGGCCGTTCCCGTGAAGGAGCCGCAGGCGACGTCGCCCTCGACGGTGATGCCCACCTCGCGCGCACGCCGCCGCGCGCGCCGGAGCAGCGCCTCGGCGTCCATCCCCTCGGGAACGTCGAACTCGAACGTCTTCGTGTCGGCCAACGTCTCCTCCCAAGGGCGCGCAGCGGGCGCCGAGGGACGGAGCATACCGGGGGTGCGAGCGCCCCCTACCCCCTGTGCCCCCGTGAGATCGTCAACGACCATCGCCCGCGTGCAAGGCCTCGATCGCGCGGCGGTTCGCACGCGGAAACGCGTAGTGCTCGAGCTGGTCCGGCGTCACGAAGCGGGGCGCCTCGCATTACCACCATCAAGATTGATCCTGAAAAGATTGGTGCGTTGATCGGGCCGGGTGGAAAGAACATCCGCGCGATCACTGACGGCACCGGCGCACAGATTGACATCGAAGAGGACGGTACCGTCAATATCTTCGCGGTGGATGCAGAGGCGATGGATGCCGCGGTTCGCGGCGTGAACGCCTGTACGGCTGAGATCGAAATTGGTACGACCTACGAAGGTAAAGTTGTTACCGT
>JAUXCH010000036.1 GCA_030618975.1 Planctomycetia bacterium | reverse complement strand
GACATCGACGCCGACCTCGTCGCGAGCCACGACGGCGACACGATCCAGCTCGCGAACGGGTGCCTCTGCTGCACCCTGGCCGGGGGCTTCGCCGAGGTGATGGGGGGGCTCCGGGCCCGAGCCGAGGACCTCGACCACGTCCTCATCGAGGCCAGCGGCGTCGCCGACCCCGAGAAGGTCGCCTGGTACGGCCAGATGGTCGGCTTCCGGCTCGACGGCGTGCTCGTCCTGGCCGACGCCGAACAGGTGCGCGAGCGAGCCGAGGACAAGTACGTGGGCGACACGGTGCGCCGGCAGCTTCCGAAGGCCGATCTGATCGTCCTGAACAAGGTCGACCTCGTGGACGAGAAGGCGCTTGCCGAGGTGCGCGCGTGGCTGACCGAGCTGGCCCCGAAGACGTCCGTGGTCGAAACGGTCCACGCCCGGCTCCCCCTCGAGGTGCTCCTCGGCGCACGTCCTCGCGACCGGACGATCGGCCGGGACGACGACGCCCACGACGTCTCCCACGGGACGTGGACGGTCGAGCGAAGTGCGCCCGTCGGCCGCGACGCAGTGGCGGCCTTCGCGGAAGGACTCGACGAGGCGATCTACCGCGCCAAGGGCTTCGTGTTCCTTCGAGAGGACCCCGATCACCGCTACGTGTTCCAGCAGGTCGGGCGCCGCTGGAGCCTGGAACGGGACGCGCCCTGGGGCGAGGCCGCGCCGCGGACCGTTCTCGTGGTGATCGGACGACCCGAGGCGACGAGCGTCGAGGCCCTGGAGAGTGCCCTCACGCGACCGTAGGACCGGTACCGAAGACGAGTGGATCGAGGCAGGCGATGCCCGAAGCGCAGACCGAGAAGACCGAGGATGGACGTACGAGGCTGTACCCGAGTACTGCGTCCACCGATTCGCCCGGCATGTGGATCTCACTGCTGGCCTACGGGATCGCACTGGGTCTGTGGCTCGGCCTGGCCCAGAGCACGTTCGCCTGGACCTTCGGGTCCGTGGTGGCCGTGATCTTCGGCGGCGCCGTGCTCTACGACGTCCGGAAGTGGACCCGGGCGAGGTCGCTCCGGAAGCGTCTCGGAGAAATCGTCCTTTCGGTCGACCCGTACCCGGCGCGGATCGGCGAAGCAGTCGACGTCCGCGTCGCACAGCGCGTACGTTCCGACGTTTGCGTGCGGGCGACCACCCTCTGCCTGCTTTGCAGTGCGGCCCGAATCGAGACCTACGGTATCCGCGATCGCGAGCGGAGGATCTGGTCGAACGCCTTCGACACGGAGGTCGTCGTGCTGCGTAACGTGTCCTTCGAGGCGGGCGACCTGCTGACCGCCGGGACCGAGTTCGAGATTCCTCCCGACTCCTACGGGTCGAGCGATTGGACGCGTTGGTGGGTCGTCGTCGACACGTCCCTCGAAGGCTGCCCGTCGTCCTCGGCGACCTTTGCGCTCGAGGTGGTCCGAGCGGACGACCCAGCGCGTGCACACGGGGTGGATCAGGCGTCCTGATCGCCGTCCGAGAACAGGTCCTCGAGCATCCGCTCGCGCCGGTTCAGGAACGCCCGGGTGACGATGTAGTGCGGCGTCTCCTCGTAGGCGACCCGGCTCAGGCCGTCTTCGTCGCACGCGTAGATCGTCGCGCCGGGGTACGCCATCAGGATCGGTGAGTGGGTCGCCATCAGGATCTGCGAACCGCTTCGGACGAGATCGCGCAGGAGCCGCAGGAGCGAGAGCTGGCGCTGGGGCGACAGGGCGGACTCCGGCTCGTCGAACAGGTAGAGCCCCTGGGGACCCAACCGGTTCTGGACCACCCAGAGGAACGCCTCCCCGTGCGAGCGATCGTGGAGATCGATCCAGCCGTACTCCTGCAAGTTCAGCCTCTCGACCTCGGTGGCGACGTTGAACATCGTCTCCGCGCGGAGGAAGAACGCCGTCCGCTCGCGCACCGGGTTTCGAACGAGGAGCAGCGCCTCGTGGAGCTTCGACTCCGAGGGGCGGAGAGCGTGCTGGAAGTGCCGGGTGCCGCCCTCGGGGTTGAGTCCCGCCCGGATGGCGATCGCCTCGATGAGCGTGGACTTGCCGGATCCGTTTTCCCCCACGAAGATCGTGACGCCTTCGTCGAGCGGCAGCGTCCCCATGTGGCGCACCGCGGGGATGGAGAAGGGGTACTCGTCGAAGCTCTCCACCCGATCGCGGAGCAGCGCGATCTCCCGGATGTAGCCACCGCCGTTCACGCCGCCGACCCCGTGGGACGGTTCGGGAACCACTACTCGCTCTCCTCGGGCTCCGCCTCCTGCGCGTCGAGCTTCGCCAGCCACTCGAGGAACGCGGTCTTGTGTTCGCCCTTCAGCAGCCATTCGTGGCGACCCCCGGGGACGTAGATCACGGTGAGCGGGACGCCCGCCTCCGACCACGGCGTCTCGACCTGCTTCCACACCTGGTGGCCGCCGTCCTGGTCGCCGACGAGGACGAAGAGAGGGACCGACTTCTTCGCCTCGCCCGCGGGCAGGTCGATCGCCTTGATCTCGCCCCGTTGATACGCGCCGGCGTCGATCGGGTACGCGGCGTCGAGGACGAGCCCGCCGAACCGCGAGGGGTCTTCGCTCCAGAGGCTGAGGGCCATCTGGCCACCGGCGGAGAAGCCGAGGAGCAGCGGCTTCGAGACATCCAGCCCCTTGATCTTCCCGACGTCCTCGAGCGTCTTCCCGAGGAGCTTCTCCACCTCGGCGCCGCTCCACGACATCCACGGCTTCGCCGTCGGCACGAGCAGCGCGAAGCCCCTCGCCGCGAGCTCGGGGGCGAGCGCCTCGACCACACGGTTCATCGAGCCACCCGACGGGTGCATCCAGAGAATGAGCCGCTGCCGCTTCTCCGGCCCCGCGTCCTTCGCGATCCGGAGTCGCCAACGGAGCCCGCCTTCCGGGTCGCCCTCGTGTGTTGCGACGTCCTCGATCTCCTCCCCGGGCTCGTAGAGCTTCTCGATCGCCTCCTGCGCGGCCTTTCGAGCCGCCGCGACGATCTCCGCGAACGACTCCTCCCCGCGCAGCGCCGCAAGGTCCTCATCGCTCTGGATGTGGTCGGCGTCGTGAAAGCCGAGCTCCACCGACTTGCGGAGGCTCCCGAGCGCCTTCTCCTTCTTCCCCATCCGCGACAGCGCGCAGGCGAGGTTGTAGTGCGGGTTCGACTGCGACGGAGCGAGGGCGATCTGCTCTCGGCACTTCTCGGCCGCCGTGTCGTAGTCCTGGGCCGCGAAGGCGGCGTGGACCTCCTGCTCGAGCGCCATGAGGGCCGCGCGGTCATCGTCCTTCGCGAGCGCGGCAGGACCGAGGAGGAACAGGCAGAGGAGCAAAATCACGGCGACGCGCATGGGGGAGACTCCGGAGCGGATCGCCCCATGCTACCCCCTGCGTGGCCGGCACCTCAGGGAGCCGGGAGGCCCGCCCCCCGAGGGGCTCGCCCGTTCCCAGTTCCTCCGTCGCCACCCGGGAATCCGGCGATCGGACGGTGGGTTGCTCCGTGGGGGGAGAGGCCCGGGGGGCACCGGAGCCTGGGCTAGGCGAAGACGGTCGCCTGCGAGTGTTCGGGAACCCGTAGGATACGGCGCCGCACGTCCCGAGGAGACTCGCCATGTCCCAGGCACTGCTGGTCATCGATCTGCAGAACGACTACTTCCCCGCGGGAGCGTTCCCTCTCTGGAACACGGAGTCCACCCTCGAGAACATCGAGAGCGCCATCGAGCGAGCGCAGGCACGGGGCACCCCCGTCGTCATCATTCGACACGTTGCCGACAGCAGCGCGGGCATCGCGCCGTTCTTCAATGCCGGAACGCCCGGTGCGGACGTTCACCCTCGCATTCTCGCTGCCGCCCCCGAAGCGCCCATCGTGACCAAGGCCTTCGCCGACGGCTTCGTCGGCACGACACTCGAGGAGGAGCTGGCGAAGCTCGGAGTCACGGAACTCCTGGTCTGCGGCATGATGACCCAGAACTGCGTCACGCACACCGCCATCTCGAAGTCGGCGGAGAAGTACGACGTCTCCATCCTTCCGGACTGCTGCACGACGGTGGACGAGATGCTGCACAACATCGCCCTCCACGCCGTATCGACGCGGGTGCGGCTCGCGCCCTCGACGGAGGTCCTCTAGTGCGTCCGGCGCAGTACCTCGTCGAGAAGTGTCTCGGGTCGACCCGGTGGGCCGCAGCGGCGGTTGCCGTCGCGGCCCTGGCCACGGGTGGCTGTGGTGAGGACTCCACCGGTGCCGGCCTTCCGTTCGATGCATCCGTGTACGAGGTCACCGGAGAAGAGACCGACCCCATCACCTTCACGTTCTCCAACGGGGAGAAGACCGTCACCTACATCCCCATGATTCACATCGGGACGAGGGAGTTCTACGACGCGGTCGCGAGCCGAGTGAAGGCGGAGAAGGAGGACGGCGCGACGCTGTACTACGAGTTCGTCGACTTCGACGTCCTCGACGACGACGACAAGCGCAAGGTCCGGGCCATGGTCGGCATCCTCCCGACGCCGAACCAGTACGCCATGCTCGCTGGAAGCGGTTACGTGGGCCAGAGCAACGACGACTATCTGGGCCTGGTCAACGACAAGGACGTCGATGTCGACGTGACCGCCGCGCAGCTGCTCGCGGCCTACGAGGACGAGTTCGGTCCGATCGAAGTGACGGGCAAGGACGCAACCTCGGACTTGACCGAAATGGCCGAGAAGACGCTGCCGCCGCTGGACGTGCAGAAGATCGTGCTGGCCGCCCGAAACCGGAAGGTGGCCGACGCGATCGACACCCGACCGGACACCGATGTCGTCCTGCTGTTCGGCGCCGCGCACGGCCCTGGCATCCTCGAGTGCCTGCAGGCCCTCGATCCCAAGTGGAAGCGCACGCGGTAGGGAGCAGGGCGCTCCGAACCACAGGTGGGTCCAACCCCCAGCGAAGCGCTCCGTACGTCACTCGAATCCGTCACGGGGCCCATTTCGAGCGCGGGAACGGCGCGGTCCACGGGTAGGTTGATGCGCCTGCCCGGCCGAACCGGACGCCACGCGTGCGGCCGGTAGCCCCTGAGGTGACGTGATGAGCGAAGCGCGAGTCGAATCCGGGAAGGCGGAGCCTCTCGACGACCTCCCGGCCGATGCGCCGGCCGATGCGCCGGCCGATGCGCCGGCTGATGCGCCGGCTGATGCGCAAAGCCTCCCGCTGCCGTTTCTCCGCAACGTCGCCATCGGCAACAAGCTCAACTTCGGCTTCGGCATCATGTTCGGGCTGATGCTCCTGGCCTCGATCTTCAGCATCTTCGGTTTGCGCGCGGTGCAGAGGAACTTCGAGCAGGCCGTGAGCCGAGGGCTCGAGCTCGAGATCCAGTCCCTCGAGACCGAGGGAGACCTCTTGCAGGCGCGCAGGCGGGAGAAGGACTTCCTCCTCCGCTGGCGGGAGTTGGGTGTCGCGGCGGCCAAGGCGGAGTACCTTCCCAAGTACCTCGAGGCCACGGGGGGGGCCCGTCGGCGATCCGCCGACATGGCGGCGTTGCTCGGCGAGGACCGAGTCGCCGAGACCCAGGATCTCCGACGAGGCATCGCCGGGATGGAAGTCGAGCTGAGCACCTACGAGCAGGAGTTTGCCCGCCTGGTCGAGTTGATCGAGGTGCAGGGCTTCGAGGACTCCGGATTGGAGGGAGAACTGCGCAGTCAGGCCCATCTCGTGGAGCAGGCCCTGGCGCAGCCGGACCTGATCGGCACGGCCAACCAACTCCTGCAGCTGCGCCGACTCGAGAAAGACTACCTCCTGCGCGGCGACCGCAAGTACGTCACCGGCGTATCGGACGCCGTGGTCGTGCTCAAGCAGGAGTTGCGCGCGGCGGGGCTCACCGAAGAGTCGACCGTGCGACTCGAGACTCTGCTCGACGCCTACCGCGGAGCCTTCGACCGGTTGGTGCGGACCCGGGACGAGATCGCGGTGGTCACCGAGCGCTTCCGCAGTGCTGCCCACCGTGTCGAGGACGCAGCCAGCGCAGTCCGGGAGGCCGGCGAGGCGGAAGCGCAGAGGTACCTGGGCGCTGCGAGGCGGGAGAGCCGGCACACCCTGACCGCAATCTACGTCCTTCTCGGGCTCATCCTTCTCTGTGGGTCCCTCCTGTCCATCGCACTCGCCGGTCACTTGCACAAGCCGATCAAGCTGCTGGACGAGACCGTGGAGCGGACGCGTGCGGGCACGCGCGGCGCCCAGGCGCCCGTGATCACCCGGGACGCCATCGGGCGACTCGCGACGGCGTTCAACCACATGAACCGGGAACTGGACGCCGCCATGCAGAGCATCGAGCGTCAGTCGGCCGAGATCGAGAGGCAACGGCAGGTGTCCGAGAAGCTGCTGTTGAACATCCTCCCAGCGCCGATCAGCAAGCGCCTGCCCAACGAGACGACGATCGCGGACTGGCACGGCCAGGTGACGGTCCTCTTCGCGGACATGGTCGGTTTCACGAAGTTGAGCTCCATTCTCTCGGCGACCGAGCTGGTTTCGCGCCTGAACGCGGTCTTCTCTGTGTTCGACGACCTCGTCGACGAGCTCGGCTTGGAGAAGATCAAGACCATCGGCGACTGCTACATGGCGGTGGGCGGCTTGCCGGATTCTCGCGAGGACCACGCCGAGATCGTCGCCGAGATGGCGCTGAAGATGCTGCCGGCCCTGGAGGAGGTGTGCCGCGGCTGGGATCACCCCTTGCAGATTCGCGTGGGCATCAACTCGGGCCCCGTGGTGGCGGGCGTGATCGGCAAGAGCAAGTTCATCTACGACCTCTGGGGCGATGCCGTCAACCTGGCCAGCCGCATGGAGTCCCACGGCGTGGTCGGGCGCGTCCAGGTCTCGCCGAGCACCCACGCCCTCCTCGAGGACAAGTACGAGTTCGAGTCTCGCGGCACGATCGAGGTCAAGGGCAAGGGCCCGATGGAGACCTGGCTGCTGATCGCCAGGAAGGGCCCCGTGGCCTCCCTGGGGGCCGCCGCGGCGGGAGCGTAGGGACCTCGCGTCCAGCGCGTTCCGGAGGGGGCCGAGCGGGGGGGCCTCGTTCGATGCTCGCGGCGTCGCTTCCGCGACGGCCTCACGCACGAGGCTCGGGGCTCGGCCGCGCAGAGCCGGGCCGCGTGCCGGGGCATTCAGGTGAAATCCGGCGGGAACCCGTACAGAATGCACGGAATCGGTATGTCGTGGTGAACCGTGCGGCCGGCTCCGGTTCGTCCAGGATGCCGGGAAGCCGCGAGGGGCACGCGAGGAGCACGCCATGAAGCACGCACTGCCTTTCCTGATCCTCCTGTCGCTCGGTGGGGGAACCGTCGCCTCTGCGGACGACGGACCGGACGTCGCGTTCCTGGACCGGAAGGCAGGGCGGGAGGCGATCGCCGACGAGTCGGCCGAGCCGTACTTCCGTCTGCTCCATCCGATGGAGATGCAGGCCAAGACGGGGAGCGCCGTGCCCGGCGGGACGCTCGAGGCCCAGCAGGCGGTCTGTCGCGAGCGCTACCAGGACGCGGTGGGGGAGTTCACCGAGCAGGAGCAGGAGGCGATCCGGTGGTACGTGGAGCGCTACCACGAGATGGTCGCCGAGACCTATCCCCGCTACGCGCAGACGCCGTGGCGGTTTCTCAAGCTCTCGCCGCCCGCCGAGGCCGGACTTCCCCACACCCGCGGTCCGTGCATCGTGCTGCCGCCCGTCATCGTCTCGATCCTCGTGGCCGCGAAGGAGCGGAAGCCCGACGGGGCACTGGCGAGGGAAGGCGTCGTGCTCCTCCATGAGCAGATGCACGTCGTGCAGCGCGCGAACCGCGAGCGGGTGGAGCGCTTCTACCGGGAGACGTGGAACCTCCTCCGGCCCGACGTCATCGAGCGGTGCGCCTGGCTCGAGAAGCACCAGGTCGTGAACCCCGACAGCGTGGACACCCGGTGGGTCTTCGCGTTCGAGGACGACGGCGAGCAGCGCTGGATCCAGCCGGAGGTCATCCTGTCGATGGGCGAGGGTCCGAAGGGAATGCCCCGCGATCTCCGGATGGTCGCGTTGGAGCTCGAGAAGACCGCGCGCGGCTTCGCGGTGAAGACGCAAGCGGGAGGCATGCCCGTCTACGCATCGCTGGTCGGGTTCGAGCCGTACCTCGAGGCGTTCCCCGGCACGCACGCCCCCTACCACCCGAACGAGACGATGGCCGATCTGTTCACGAACGTCGTGGTCCACGACCACGTGCTGGGGCGTGAGCCCGGAGCCCGGCCCGAACTGCAGCGGTACCGCAAGGAGTTTCGCGCGTTCCTGGCAGAGTGAGGGCGCCACGCCGGGCCAGGTGCCCTGCGTGGACCGGCCGCCCGCCTGCTGTGGGCCCGGATCCCGATGTCCGGCAGCAGCCGGCAGGCGAACAGCCCCCTCCGCAGAGTGGGACTTCAGCCGATCGTGAGGGTCCTCGCCGTGCGGAACAAGGGGGGAGGAGGTCCTGGATCGTCCAACGCACGGATCGGGCAACGCATCCGGGAGCCGCGGTAGGATCCACGCCGCATGGAGTGCCGCGATCGGGCCTCTGCGGAGCAGGGGACCGCGATCGCCAGACCGGCACGGGGTGACCGGGCAGGGCGTTTCGACAAGGAGCACGGGGACTCGGGGATGGACAGGTACGAGGTCCACAAGCGCGTGGCCGAGGTCTTGCGCGCCGACCAGGCCGCGGGGAAGCTGTCGGAGCTCGCCACGTATCAGCGTCGCTATCCCGGACACGACGCCGCCGTAGCCGCCGAGTACCTCGCCGTGACGGAGGGGAGTCCGTCGACGGGACCGCGGCCCGATCCCGTGGCGCTCTGCGCTCAGCACCGACACAACTACTCCACGGTGGGAGAGATCGCGCGCGGCGGCATGGGGGCGATCTTCCACGTGCGCGACGAGGTGCTGAACCGGGACATGGCCATGAAGGTCATCCTCGGCCCGCAAGGGGAAGCTGCGGTCGGGTCGACCACCGACCCGGATCCTCTCGCACGCCGCTTCCTGGAAGAGGCGAAGATCACGGCACAGCTCGACCACCCCGGCGTCGTCCCGGTCTACGAACTCGGGGCCGACGAGGAGGGCGGGCTCTTCTTCACCATGAAGATGGTCAAGGGCCAGACCCTCGAAGAGGTCTTCGAGCTCGCCTGGGCGGGAAAAAGCGACTGGAAGCGCAACCGCGTTCTCGGGGTCTTCGTCCGGGTATTGGAGACCCTGGCTTTCGCGCACGAGAAAGGGATCGTGCACCGTGATCTCAAGCCGGCGAACATCATGGTGGGTGACTTCGGTGAGGTCTACGTCATGGACTGGGGCCTCGCGAAGGTGCTGGGCCGTGACGAAACCGAAGTGGACGTGCCCCTGGGGACCGAGGACGCACGCGAATCCGTGGATGCCCGGCTCACCGCAGCCGGTCAGGTGCTGGGCACGCCGGCCTACATGGCGACGGAACAGGCTCGGTCCCAGCCGATCGACGGTCGGGCCGACGTGTACGCCGTGGGTTCGATGCTCTACGAGTTCCTTGCGGGTACGCACGCCTACGCCGGGGACGGTGAGCCGCCTGCTCCGCACCAGGTCGTTCTCGATCTTCTGCGCGGTCCTCCGACGCCCCTCCAGACGTTGGCGCCGCAAACCCCACCCGAGCTCACCGCAATCGTCGAGAGGGCGATGGCTCGGAAACGGAGCGCGCGCTACCACTCCGCCCTCGACTTCGCACGCGATCTGACCAGCTTCGTCGAAGGCCGCGTGGTCGAGGCCCATCGAACGGGGGCGTGGATCGAGCTTCGCAAGTGGTTCGCGCGCAACCGCGCACTCGCTGCCTCCCTGGGCGCCGCCGTTCTGTTCCTCTCCCTGGGGCTCGCTACGGCCATCACGCTGGGCGTTCGCGCGGAGCTGGCGAGTCAGCGCGCGCGAGACGAAGGCGGAAGATCCCGCCGGCAGGCCTACCTGGCGAACATCGCGGCGGCGGCCGCGGAGCTGGAGCGTCAGGACGTAGGGGCCATTCGGCTTCGTCTCGTGCGCGCGCCGCTCGACCTGAGGGGCTGGGAGTGGCGGTATCTGACGAGTCACCTCGACGAGAGCCTCCTCGCGATCGAGGGCCTCAGCTACGCCTTCGCTCCAGACGGCGAGCGTCTGCTCGTGCTGGACCGGTCGGGTGTCGTGCGGGCCTGGGATCTCGATCGTGGCACCTCCCGTCTGGTCCTGGAAACGGGAGTGGCGAGCGATTCGGCCTGGCTGGACCCCGGAGGGACTCACCACCTGCAGGCGATTCGGGACCCGGTGCAGGGCGATCGATGGACCCTTCGCGTCCGGCCCCTGCAGCCGCCGGGCCTCGCGCGGGACTTCCACGTCCGGTCTCCGACCTTCGCCGAGGTGAACTGGAGCAAGGCCTTCGGGACGCAGGGATGGCGTCGCAGCACGAGTCTCCCGTGGTTCTACTACCCCGACGGCGAAGGCGTTCTCACGCGTCTCGATCTGACGACGGGGGACGTCCGCAAGTCCGCGATGCCACCCCGGCCGCACGTACGATGCGCAAGTCCGGACGGTCGGCTCCTGTTCCTCGACAACGTGGAGATGAGCCGGTACGAGGTCCTCGACACTCGGGGCCTCCGTCCGCTCCTCACCCATCCTTGTGCCCGCGAAACACGGGTCATGTGCGCGGCCTGGCTGCCGGACGGGTCCGGCATCGTCACGGGCGCGGCGGACCGGATCGTCCGCCTGCTCGACGCGGCGACGGGAGAGCCGATCAGCTGGCGCGGAGTGGGGGGGCACTCGGAGATCGTGACCTCGGTGGCCGTACGCCCCGATGGGGCGCTGCTGGCCTCGGGCGGACTGGACCACCTGATCCTGCTCCGCGACGTAGCGACCGGGGCGCTTCGCGCCGCCTACCACGGCCACGAACACGCGGTGAACTGCCTGTCCTTCTCCGCGGACGGGAGGTTCCTCGTGTCGGCCAGCAGTGGGGGGCAGGTTCGGGTCTGGAGCGCTGAAGGCGACGACTCCTACGTCCTGCGGGGACACGCCTCGTACGTCTACGCCGTGGCGTTCTCGCCCGACGGCCGGCGCATCTATTCAGGAGGCTGGGACGGTCTCGCGGACTCCCCCGGTCACATCCGCGTGTGGGACGCGGCCAGCGGAGACGCCGTCACCGCGTTCGGGGGACCGGACCGGTGCACGTTCTCCCTCTGCGTGACATCCGACGGTTCCCGACTCGTGACGACGGGCGGCGAGCGGGCACAGGTGTGGATCGGGGGCTCGGTGTGCGTCTGGGACGCAGCGACCGGGAGGCTCCTCCGACGCCACGAGGGAGCATTCCGTCACGTGGCACTGAGCCCAGACGAGAGCCGGCTCGCGGCGACCGACATAGGGGGGCGTGTGACGGTCCTCGATCTCCGCACCGGTGACGTGCTGCTTACGCTGGGCGACGCGGCCATGGACTTCCTGGATGCGGCGGCCAGCTACAGCCCCGACGGACGCTTCCTGGCGTGCACGGACGGAGACGGGACGACGTTCGGAGTGTGGAACGCACGTACGTATGCGAAGGTGAGGACCTTCCGGGGCCACACGGAGATGATCCAATCGGTGGCGTTCAGTCCGGATTCGTCACGCCTCGTCACCGCGTCGGACGACCGCACCGCACGCGTGTGGGACGTGGACACGGGGCGCGAGCTCGCCGTCCTGGCCGGTCACGGCTCCCACGTCCTCACCGCGTCCTTCCATGCGAATGGTGAGCGCATCATCACGGGCGGACGCGACCGCAACCTACGGCTCTGGGATGCCAGGACCTACGAGGAGATCGTGCGGCTGGCCGGGCACGAGTCCTACGTGATCGCCACGGCGGTGAGCCCCGACGGGGAGACCATCGCCTCGGGTTCCGGCGACCACACGGTTCGCATCTGGGACGCGCAGCCCCTCCGCGAGCGATACCGCCAGCGAGCGGCCCGACGTGCCCTCGTCAAGGAGCTCACGCCGCGGGTCCAGGCGCTCTTCGATGCCCTCGAAGGGCCGGAAGAGGTCGTCGCCGCCCTCCGTGCGGACGCCACGCTGGACACAAGACGCCGCGAGGTGGCTCTACAGATCGCCCTGGCCCTCAGCGTGGAGCGTGCGCGCGAACGGTAGTCTCACCCGTTCCGCGAGTCGGGCCGGTCCGCTTGGCGGGTGAGGTGGCCGTGATCGGTGCCGTGATCACACTGCGCTCGCCGCGAGCAGACGACCTGCATTCGACGAGGCCGGCGCGGAGGGCACCTTCCATGGGGGCACTAGGGCCTGTTTGTGAGGGAGAACTCACGCTTTGGGCCGCAAAGAACGGCGTGCACGCCACTTGTACGCCGTTCGCGCCGAGGGACGTCACGCCACCGCTGGCCCCGGCGCGGCGGCGAGAGGTCTCATCCGTCTCTGCCGACCTCGAGATCATCTCCTCGGAGTGCCAGGCGGCGCCCCAGGGATGGTGCTCCTCCAAGGGGTGCCGGACTGGTCGGGAAGGCCAAGCCGACGTAGGGATGGACCGGCGATCGTGTGTGCTGACGAAGGATCGTCACCCGGCAAGTCTGCCCGAGCCGAACCACTCGGCGCCAGGACAGTTGCAGGATGATGGAGCCCTTCGTCCCGATCAGGGGAAGCTGGCAGGCGGAAGCTCATCGGCGGGTCTACTCCTTCGACTGGCCAGAGTTTCCGGAATCGAGGCGGCCAGAATTACTGGAACCCGCATGGCGCACGGCTCGGCCGGGTGACCGGCGTCAGGGTGTCAGGGCGTCAGGCTCAGCGTGATCCCGTAGGTTCTTGGCGCACCATTCTCGCCGACGAAGACCGACGGATCGTACGGGCTCGGCTGGAACGCCACCGGAACGTAGGCCTCGTCGAAGGCGTTGCGGATCCACGCCTCGAGGCGCCAGCAGCGCCCGCTGATGCCCGCGCGGAAATTCGTCAGGGCATAGCTCTCCACCTCCAGATTGCCCGCGTCGTAGTGGAACGGCCCAACACGTAGGTACTCGCCGCGCAGGTGGTAGCGAAGGCTACGGCCGAGGCACCCGCTGAACTGTGCCCCGGCGCTCCACGTCGTGGACGGAGCGAAAGGCAGGTCGTTTCCGCTGACGTCGACACCGTACGGGTCGATGTAGGACCTGAACTCCGTGTCGGTATAGCCGAAGGCCGTGAACAGGTCGAGGCCCCCGACCGGGCGCGCCGACAGCTCGAACTCGAGGCCCTGGCTCGTCGCTGCTCCGGCGTTGGTCACGTAGCCGCCGACGGTGGCGTCGAACTGGCTCAGCTGCATGTCTTCCCAATCGATGTAGAAGCATGCAGCACTCGCTTGGACCCGGTCGTCGAAGAGAGAGGCCTTGGCGCCGCCCTCGAACGTCCAGCTCGTCTCGGGCCCGAAGGCGATGCTCCCAGCCGGAGCGGTGAGGTTGAAGCCACCCGCCTTGAAGCCCTTGGCGGCGAGGCCGTACACGGTGATCCCCCGTGCGCATCGCCAGGCCACGTCGAACCGTGGGAGGAACTGATCGAAGTCCTCCGAGGCGCGCTCCGATCCCGAGGTGAGCGTGACACCGCTCGACACGAAGGTGCGTTGGAGGGTGGCATGCCGGGACTCGTGGTCGAAGCGGAGCCCGGCACCGATCTCGAGTCTCTCGAACAGAGTCGCGGTCGCCTGACCGAAGACGCTGACCCCGTAGTCGTCGAAGTCACCCCGGGACGTGTCGGCGCCGGCCACGGGCGAGATGATCCCGACACCACCCGGGCGGTAGTCGTTGACTGCCGTGCGCGCCGATTCGGATGTGTAGAGGAAGGCGCCTGCCAGCCACCGCGCCTCCGCGCACCGGCCGATCCGGAGAGGGGCGCAGGCGGACGATGAGATCCTGAGCTCCTGCGTGAAGGCGCCGAGCCACTCCTCGGTCCGTCGCCGGATGCCGTCGAGCGTCGAGAAGTCGAAGTCCGACGTCTCCAGCACGTCCGAGCGCGTGTACGAGGTGATGGACGTGAGTTCGAGGGCCCCTCCCGTGCGGGTCCACGTGATCGAGGGGGCGAAGACATCGCGCTCGGCCACGCCCTCGAAGTCCTGCTGGATGTGGTACGGGCGAGCTCGCAGCCCCGCCAGGTCCGACAGCGCGAAGCCGCCATCTCGCGATCGCTCCCCGTGAACGCTGAACCGGATCTCGTTTCGCCGGTCGGGCGTCCACGACAACTGCCCCTGCCCGAAGAAGGTGTTGCGGGAGTCTATGTCGTGCCCCGTGACGTCGTTGATCGTGTACCCGTCGCGCTGCACGTGCAGACCCGCGACGCTCAGGGCCAGGCGATCTCGGAGGATCGGCACGTCGCCCAGCAGTCTCACCTCGCGGAGGCCGTACGCTCCGAGGGTTCCTCCGGCGCGAAACCCCCACGTGTCCGCGGGTTTCCGGGTGACGACGTGCAGCACGCCGCCGAGCGCGTTGCGACCGTACAGCGTCCCCTGCGGGCCCCGAAGAAACTCGATCCGCTCGACGTTGAGCAGCGGCAGGTTGGCGCTGCTGGGAGAGATCTGGGGTACGCCGTCGACGTACGTCGTGACCGCCGGATCTCCTTGGCCCGATCCGATGCCGCGCACGAAGGGGAAGCTCAGTCTCCGGGCCGAGAACTCGACCAGGTTGAGGTTGGGGACGTGGAAGGCCGCCTCGCGGATGCTGGTCGCGCCCGCGTCGCGGAGCTGCTCGTAGGAGACCACCGTGAGGCTCTGCGGTACGACCAGGGGGTCCTCCGTCCACTTCCTGGCGGTGACGACGACCTCCGGCAGCGTCTCGACCGGGACCTCGTCCTCGACGAGCGGCTCCACGGGAGCGTCCTCGGGAGCCTCCTCGGGGTCCGCGCGCGCGAAGCCCGCCAGGCCGAGCAGCAGGACGCCCGACACGGCGGCCAGGAATCCGACGCTCCGGGTTCGGTCGGCACGCATATGTCGGACTCCGGTCCCTCCGGGCGCCGGCACATCCTATGCGCTCTCCCGCGCGCACACCATGTTCCGTGCCGTCACTCCGTGCGGGCCGTCGAGTGGATCAGTCTCCCCGTGCGTCGACGCAGGCGATGGCCCCCGCGTCGTTGCGGCAGTAGATCCTCCCGTTTGCG
>JAUXCH010000445.1 GCA_030618975.1 Planctomycetia bacterium | reverse complement strand
GAGTTTCGCTTTTAACCCTGAAAACTCCTGACCTCATTGTCATAGGAGCGGGCGCAGCAGGGCTGATGTGCGCCATCACGGCCGCAAAACGTGGTCGACAGGTACTGGTTTTGGAGCGCTCCAACAAGGTCGGCAAAAAAATACTGATGTCCGGCGGCGGTCAGAACCGCGGTCGTTAGAACAACGGGTAGAGGAACGGGCCCAGGACCGTGCTGCCGACGACCACGACCACGCCCACCACGAACAGCACGATCAGGAGCGGGGCGAGCCACCACTTCTTGTTGTGGCGGAGCCAGGCCCAGAGCTCGCGCGCCAGGCCCGGGGTCTTTCGCTCGGCCTCCCGGGCGAACTCGTCTGCGGGTCGGGACGGATCGGACGTGGGGTCGGCCATGGCGGAGTCTCGGAGTCTCTAGAACTGACGGAAGTAGCGCTTGGGGTCGCGGCTGGAACGGTACTCCACCCAGTAGGACCCGGCGTCCGAATCGAAGCGTCGGTGGAGGGCGTCGCGGCCCACGAGCAGCCGCATCACGAGGGCGATGGGGGTGAGGACGAGGTAGTAGATGACGGCCAGGAGGAGGTGGGAGAGGAGCCAGCCGATGGGGAAGGCGGCGTAGATCCAGCCCAGGTAGATCGGGCGGCGGAGGGGCGGGACGGCGTAGTAGAGGACGGCCAGGCCCAACCCGGCGATCCACACGATCCGCGCGGCCTGGGGCAGGTCGAAGCGCCAGTAGAGGAGGGCCCCGACGAGCCCGCAGAACAGCGCCAGGAGGGCGCCGAAGGAGAGGAGCGTCTTCGGCGACGGGTCGCGGTTGATCTCGAGGACGGCCACGGCTCCTCCTAGTCCAGCTCGAACTGATCGAGGTACGCGCCGTCCGCCATGCGGAGCGCCTCGGGCTGCTCTTCCTTGAACAGCACGTAGTCGCCGATCACGAGGACGTCCATGTGCGTGCCCAGGAAGCAGTGCCAGGCGTCCTCCGGAGTGCAGACGATGGGCTCGCCGCGGATGTTGAAGCTGGTGTTGATGACGACGGGGCAGCCCGTCTTCGCCTCGAAGCGTTCGAGGAGGCCGTGGTAGCGGCCGTGTCGCTCGGGATCCACGGTCTGCACGCGGGCGGAGCGGTTCACGTGCGTGATCGCCGGGACGTCGCTTCGCCTGACCTTCAGCTTGTCGAGACCGCGGTGCGGTTCCTCGTCGCCGTCGTCGACCCAGTGGTCCCGGTGGACGTCGGAGACCAGGAGCATGTACGGGCTGTCCTGCTCGGGGGCGGTGTCGAAGAAGTCGTGGACACGGCGGCGGAGGACGGAGGGCGCGAAGGGGCGGAACGACTCCCGGAACTTGATCTTCAGGTTCATCGTCTCCTGCATCTCGGAGCTGCGGGCGTCGCCGAGGATGCTGCGGCCGCCGAGCGCGCGGGGTCCGAACTCCATCCGGCCCTGCATCCAGCCGACGACCTTCTGGTCGTCGATCGTCCCGGCGACGAGATCGAGGAGCGCGTCCTCGTCGGGGACGTGCCGATACGTCGCGCCGACGCGGTCGAGGAACGCCTGCGTCTCGTCGGAGCCGAAGTGCGGTCCGAGGAGGCTTCCCTGCTGGCGGTCGGGAAGCGTGACGTCGCGCGCGCCTCCGAGCAGCTGGTGCTCGATGAGGAGGGCGACGCCGAGGGCGCCGCCGGCGTCGCCGGCCGCGGGCTGGATCCAGAGGTTCTCGAACGGGCCTTCGCGGAGGATGCGCCCGTTGGCGACGCAGTTGAGGGCGACGCCGCCGGCGAGGCAGAGGTTCTTCTGGCCGGTGGCCCCGTGGACGTGACGCACGGCGCGCAGCACGATCTCTTCCGTGACGGCCTGGACGGAGGCCGCGAGGTCCATGTCCTGCTGGGTGATGGGGGACTCGGGTTTGCGCGGGCCCCGACCGAAGAGGCGGTCGAACTTCCGGCTCGTCATGGTGAGGCCCTGGCAGTAGTTGAAGTACGACATGTCCATCCGAAACGAGCCGTCCTCCTTGAGGTCGAGGAGGTGCTCGAGGATGACGTCGACGTACTTCGGCTCGCCGTAGGGCGCGAGGCCCATGAGCTTGTACTCGCCGAAGTTCACCCGGAAGCCGGTGAAGTACGTGAATGCGGAGTAGAGGAGCCCGAGGGAGTGGGGGAAGTGCAACTCGTGGGAGATCTCGATGCGGTTGCCACGGCCCACGCCGAAGCTCGCGGTCGCCCACTCGCCGACGCCGTCGAGCGTGAGGAAGGCGGCCTCCTCGAAGGGCGAGGGGAAGAAGGCGCTGGCCGCGTGCGACTCGTGGTGCTCGGCGAAGACGATCCGCTTCGTGAACTCCCCCTTCAGTCCCTTCCGGATCTCCCGGGGGATGTGGAGCTTCTGCTTCAGCCAGACCGGCATCGCCTGGAGGAACGAGCGGAAGCCTCGCGGCGCGTAGCCGACGTAGGTCTCCAGGAGGCGCTCGAACTTCAGGAGCGGCTTGTCGTAGAAGCCGACGTAGTCGAGGTCGCCGGGCCGGATCCCGGCTGCGGCCAGGCAGGAGTCGATCGCGTGCTGGGGGAAGCCGTGGTCGTGCTTCTTCCGCGTGAAGCGCTCCTCCTGGGCGGCGGCCACGATCTCGCCGTCGCGGACGAGGGCCGCGGCGGAGTCGTGATAGAAGGCCGAGATGCCGAGGATGGTCGTCACGGGACCGCTCCGGGTTGGAGCAGGAGGATAGCGGGCGTGGGGGCACCGGGTACCCGGGGCGTCAGCGTGCCCCGTCCCCGACGATGCTGCGGGCGACGTATTCGGCGAGGGCCGCGTCGGTCCTCGCGTTCGGGTGCCGGTCGTGCCGGCTCAGGAGCCACCGGTAGAGGTCGTCGTCGAAGTCGGGGAGGATCCGGCTCGCCCGGTGGATGGCGAAGCCGCCCGCTTCGAGCGCCTCCAGCATGGGCTCCCAGTCGACGTGGCGGCAGTCCCACAGGATCACGTGGAACTCGAGGCCGGGGTAGCGCTCCTGGAGCCTGCGCTGCGATTCGGCCACGATGCCCACCCACAGCGCGTAGTCCTCCGCGGTCTCCACCCGCCGGTCGACGACCGTCCGCAGCAGGTGCGACTTGCGGAGCCCCCGGCGCAGGCTGCGGTCGCAGCGCTCGGCGAAGGAGAGGGGCTTCTCGGGCCGCGGGTCGTCGTACTGGCCGTCGAAGCGGACGGAGCCGTCCTGCTGCAGGACGTAGCGCGGTCCGCGCGGATCCCAAGGCTTTGGCCCGGCCGCGCGGCCGACGTGGGAGGAGATGGCCCAGTAGACGGCGAAGCGGGGCGGCTCCTTCACGCGCGTCTCGACCCGGCCATGCTCGATGGAGGCGAGCATGTGGTGGGGACCGTAGCCGCCGAAGGCGAAGTTGTAGGGCCGGTAGCGTCCGTCGAGGAGCACGCCCGTCCGGTAGGGCAGGGCCTCGTCGTCCTCCACACCCTCCCCGAACGTGTAGGAGCAGCCGAAGAAGAGGATGCTTCCGTCCGTCGGAGGCTTCTCCACCGGCGGGGCGATGCGCAACCCGTCTTCGCCGATCGTGTAGTCGACGTCGAAGATCGTTTCGCCTTCGAACTCGAGGTGGGCGTGCTGCCGGGCGCCCGGCGTCGGCGCGTAGCCGAGGATCTCGTGGCCCTGGCCCAGCGACGGCCCCTCGTTCTCCTCGGTCCTCTGCACCTTCCGACCCTCCAGCACGAGGAAGAAGGTCTCCACGCCGGCGAACGCGAGCAGTGCCACGCCGACGTAGAGGAAGACCGGGCCGCGCCTGCGGTGGCGATTGGGTCGGACGCGCGCGAAGAAGAACAGCGCCCAGGAGACGCTGATCCAGAGGAACGGGGAGGGCAGCCAGGCCAGGGCCACGGCGGGGAGAACCAGGAACAGGAACAGGGCGACGAGGATCGGCATGGCGGACCATGCTACGCACGATCCCTGCGCTCACCCCTCACCGCGCTAGGATGGCTGGGCCCACGCACAGGAGGGAGGGGATCCGCATGCTGTACCTGGCCACGATGAAGGACCCCGGTTGGTATGCGGGTTGGGGAACCCTGGCTCTCGTGAACGCCGGCCTCGCCCAGGGCAAGAATCGGAGCGGCCTCGTGTGGTTCCTGATCTCCCTGCTGCTCGGGCCCATCGCCACCCTCCTGATCGTGATCCTCGACCGGGCGTAGCGGTCGCGCCCTCCGCGAGCGGCGCGGAGCTGGTCGCGGTCGTGCGGAAGTCGAGGTCTGGCGACCGAGGACTCCAGTGCCGGGGTGGTACGTTGCCCGCATGCCCGATGCCCCTCCTCCGTGGTCGCTCGTCGACAGCACGCCGCTCGTCGACTGCGCCGTCTTCCAGGTCTCCCGCGATCGCGCCCGTTCCCCCCGGACGGGACGCGAGTACGACTTCTACCGCCTCGAAGCCTCGGACTGGGTCAACGTGGTTCCCGTCACGCCGGCGGGCGACATCGTGCTGGTGCGGCAGTACCGGCACGGCGCGCGCCGGTCCACGATCGAGATCCCCGGTGGAATCGTCGACCCGGGCGAGACGCCGGCCGAGGCCGCGGCCCGCGAGTGTCTCGAGGAGACCGGCTACGGCGGCGGCACGATCCGGTCGTTGGGCGTGGTGAACCCGAACCCCGCGCTGTTCGGGAACCGCTGCCACACTTTCCTGGCCGAGGGGGTCGTGCCGGTCGGCGAAGTGCGAAACGACGGCGCGGAGGAAACGACGGTCGAGGTGGCCTCCCCCGCGGAGCTCGAGGGCTACGTGGCAGGGGGCGAAGTCGACCACGCGCTGGTCATCGCGGCACTCTACTGGCTCCAGCGGGAGCGAAGGGCCGAGAAGCCGTGAAGCGACTCGGGCGCCGACCCGCCACGGAGGCGGACCGGGACT
>JAUXCH010000731.1 GCA_030618975.1 Planctomycetia bacterium | reverse complement strand
GTACCCCAGCCACCCGGGATCTCCCCGATCGTGCATGGTGACGTCTGCCAGCCTTGCCCCACTCCCGTCGAAGAGCTCAAGCCTCGTCTGCTCACCCTCCTGCGGCTTGACCTCGTCGGTGAGGACGCTCAACACTCCCCCGGGAACGAGGATCAGGTCGATCTGTATGGACTCGACGCCCCCGGGGATCTCCACGGCTTCGTTGTCGTGCGTGGTGAGCGCGGGGTGCGCAGGATTCCAGGGCGCGAGGGATGGACTGACCGCCCAGTAGCGGCCCGGTGCCAGGCCCGAGACTTCGTAGGCCCCATCGGCACGGATCGGGGTCTTCGCCCGGCGGGGGGATGCCGTCGAGGACTCCGCGATGAACACCAGGGTGTGGTTCACCGCGGACGCGCCGCGCTTCGTGACCCGCCCCCGGAGGGTCACGCCCCGCGACAGGACGACCTCGAGTGGGGTGGCGAGACGGCCCTGCTCCACGCGCACGTCCTGCACGACGCGAGGCAGGTACCCCGGCGCCTCGACGGCGAGCTCGTAGATGCCGTCGCGCACGGATTCGAGCCGGACGAGACCCGGTCGGATCCGGCGTCCCCGGAGTGAGCGTGCTCCGGCCTGGAGCGTGACCGTGGCGAGCGCGACGGGCCCGCCGCCGCCCTCCTCGACGACGCGGACGTCGATCGCCCCGCCCTCCGGGGCGTCGGTCTCGGTCGGCGCCAGGCGAAGCGCCTCGGCGACGTCGATCGGCAGGGTCAGTCGGAGGTCCGTGGCGCCGGTCTCGACGTCTTGCGCCTCCGCGCGCGCAGGATCCCGGAGGATGGGGTGGCTCCTGGCCACGACCCGGCAGGGCCCCGCGGGCAGGTCCTCGGCCACGAACCGGCCCTCGGCATCCGTGCTCGTGAAAGCCAGGCGGTCGCAGATCCCGCGCCACCTGCCCTTCTGGCCGCGGGCGGCATCGGCCGCGTCCCCGGTCAGCGCGTAGATCTCGACCGAAGCTCCGGGAACCGGCCGACCCAGCCGGTCGACGACGTCCCCCTCGATCCGGCGGCCGTTTGGGAGGACCACGCGGATCGGGGCCTGCGGCTCGATCGACGGTGTGGCCAGGACCGTCGTCGTCCCGTAGCCCGGTGCGCTGACCCGAATGGGGAGCGCGTTCTCCGTGACGTACGACCACCTCTTCGGCCAGAGGAGTTCTGCGCCGCCGCTCCCGTCCGTCGGGCACGTCTGGGAGGGCTCCCAGCTCAGGATCCGCGCGTTGCCGATCGGTGCGCCCTGCGCGTCGAGGATCCGGAACCGGAGGCGCGGCACCTGCGGTTCGTCGAGCACGAGGTCGGGCAGGCTCTTCGTCTCGCCGGCCCTGACGCGGATCATCGACTTCGCCCGCTTCGCGACCTCGATTCCCGGTCGTCCACGCAGAGCCAACACGAGCTTCGCGGTCAGCTCGATCTCGACGGTGCGCCGTCGGGAAGCCCGAATGCCCGCGAGGCGGTACGTGCCGTCCTCGAGCGTGTGCGACAGGCTCGTGGCCAGGTGCTCGAGGGCCGGTGGCAGGGAGTACTGGTCGTGTCGTCCTTCCGTCCACGCCCACATCTGCGCGCCGGCGGCGGGTCTGCCATCGGCGTGCAACACGCGTCCCTCGATCGTCGCGCCCGGCCACAGCCGGATGGTGGCCTCCATCGCGGTCCGGTCGTCCAGGACCGGCACTTCGTGGTGGCCGGGGACGAAGCCCTCCTTGATCGCCGTCAGGTGTCCGTAGATCGGCCCGAGGCTGCCGCCCCCCCTCGATCTCAGGGCGTGGAAGCCGTTGGCGGGGACGTGGGCGATCTCGAAGCTCCCGTCCGGCGCGGTCGTCGTCTCCGCCACCACGCGACCGTAGAAGGACGTGCGCACGGGGGTGCCGTCCGTTCGTTTCAGTTCGGTCCGCCCCTCGCCCGACCAGACCACCACCCGGACGCCGCCGACGGGTCGATCCGTGTCCTCCTCGAGCACACGGCCCTGGAGGGTCGCGCCCCGGATCAGGACGAGGTCCAGCGTTGCGGCCCGGCCCGGGCGCAGCGAGGGGATCGCGAAGTGCGCCTCGGGCTCCACACGGCGCCTGCTGTCCAGGAACAGCGGCGCGAATGCGGGGTGAACGACCTCGAGGCAGCAGTACCAGGGCGAGCTCCCGAGTGAAATCGTGGAGCGGGCAGGGAGGAGCGGGAGGTCGTAGGCGCCGTCGGCCGCGGACCGGGCTTCGTACTCGAACGTCAAGGCGTCCGCCGTGACGACGAGGTGGACCCGCGCCCCGGAGACTGGGGCGCCGTCCAGGTCGAGCACGTGCCCGTGGAGACGCGCCGGCGCCGACAGGGTGATGCGCACGTCGTCGCCGGTTCGGACGTCGCCCTCCACCGCGAACTGGCCTGCGGCGGTCCTGGTGACGAGGGTGTAGGCCACGTCCTCGGCGTCGACCGGGATTCGGAACCGGCCGCCGGCCTTCGTCTCCACGGACACGACGGCCTCGGAAGCGAGTGCGATGCTTGCCGCGGGGAGCGCGTCCTGAACCGTGTGGGGGACGGCAAACACGCCGGCGTCCGCGACGGGTCGACCCCTCTCGTCCACCACGAGTCCGGTGATGGCGAGAGCGGTCGGCAGGGCCGGCGAGGGGCGCTGATCCGACGCCCCCTGCGCTGCACCTCCGAGGCGCGGCTCGCGCTCCGCCTCCACGTTGCCGATCGTGACGGGAGAAGATCCAGGAGCTGCCGGGGGGGCCGACGTCCCCGACCGGGACGCCAGGAAGACCAGCCCTCCAGCGCCCAACAGGAGGAACACGAGCGCGACCAGGGTGCGTACGTTCTTGACCACGACGAGGGCTCCGGCGAGCGATGCGGACGAGGCGAGAGCCTGGCTGGTGCCCACGTGGCCGAGCACCGTTTCCCGTACGGCTTGGAGGCCGCCGGGCATCGGGCCCAGGGC
>JAUXCH010000928.1 GCA_030618975.1 Planctomycetia bacterium | reverse complement strand
GAACGACATGGCTACGATCCGACTTACCTCGAGGAACGCGGGCGCCGCACCCAGCCGATCGAGCGCGGACCGCACGGGGTGGAAGCGCTCCACGAGGCCGACCTCGAGCACTGCCCCCCCCCGGCGGGCGGCCGCCACGAGCGCCTCCGCGTCGGCCTTCGAGCCGGCGATGGGCTTCTCCACGAGGCAGTGGACGCCGCGCTCGAGGAGCGGCTCGGCCACCTTCCGGTGGTCCGCCGTGGGGACGGCGACCGAGACCATGTCGACGGGCTCGGGCAGCGCGTCGACGTGCTCGACGAGCGGCACGCCGTAGCGCTCGGCGAGGTCGCGGACACCGTCGGGCTCCACGTCGACCAGGCCGACGAGGCGGACCCCCTCGTCGCTCAGCTCGTGGAGGATGCGGGCGTGGTGCCGCCCGAACGCCCCCACGCCGATCACCGCAGCGCGGATCTCGGCACGCGGGCTCAACGGACTCTCCGGGCCGTCTCCGCCGCGCGGCCCTGCCGCCCGGCCTCCGACGCGCGGACGGACCGGATCAGCTCGGCGATGCAGGCGTCGTCGCCGGACTCGGCCTCGATGCGGGTCATCGCCTCGGCCGTGGTCTCCTTGTCCGACAGGAAGATCGCGTAGATCGCACGCTTCACGCGGCTGACGGTCTCGGGGTCGAAGCCGGCCCGCCGCATGCCGACCGTGTTCGCGCCGCGGACGCGCGCCGGATGGCCTTCGACCACCGTGAACGGATGCACGTCCTGGGTGATGCGGCTCAGCCCCCCGACGTACGCAAGACGCCCGACGGTGGTGAAGTGATGGCAAGCGCTCGCGCCGTTCATCACCGCACCGTCCCCGACCTGGATGTGGCCGGCCAGGAGCACGTGATTGGCCAGGACCACCCGATTGCCGACGCGGCAGTCGTGGGCGACGTGGCACCCCACCATGAACAGTCCGTGGGAGCCGATGGTCGTCACGCTGCCGCCGGCGAGGGTGCCCGCGTGGACGGTCACGTGCTCGCGAAAGCGGTTGTGGTCCCCGATCTCGAGGCGGGTGACCTCGCCTGCGTGCTTGAGGTCCTGGGGCTCCGCGCCGATGACCGCGCCGGGGAACACGTGGTTGCCCTCGCCGAACACGGTGTGTCCGAGGACGGTCGCGTGCGCGTGGAGCACGCATCCGCGGCCCAGGAGCACCGGCCCTTCCACGACGGCGTACGGGCCGACGGACACGTCCTCGGCGAGGGTCGCACGGGGGTCGACCACGGCCGTGGGATGGACACCGGTCGGGCCTGGGTTGGCCTGCGGCTTGGTCTGCGGGTTGGACGTCATGCCGAGCTGGCTTCCGTGAGGGCGAAGTTCAGTCGGGACTCGGCGACGCGCTTGCCGGCCACGGTCGCCCGACAACGCACGCGTCCCCGACTGCCGGAGAGCCGGAGAGTCTCCGCCTCCAGCAGGAGCTGGTCTCCGGGCACGACGGCCCGTCTGAACTTCACGCGGTCGATGGAGAGGAGCACGGGCACCTTGCCCGTCAACTCCAGCTTTCGCAGTAGGAGCAGTCCGGCCAACTGCGCCATCGCCTCGACGATGAGCACGCCGGGCATGATGGGTTCCTCGGGGTAGTGCCCGTTGAAGAACGGCTCGTTCATCGTGACGTTCTTCAGGCCCACCGCGCGCTTGAAGCCCTCGACCTCGAGGACGCGGTCGACGAGGAGGAAGGGATAGCGGTGCGGGAGGATCCGCCGGATCTGGTTGTGGGTCATCACCGGCGCCCGCGCCGTGGCGGCCTGCACCTCGACGCCGGACGACGCGTCCCGGCCGAGCAGCGCGCGCACCAGGCGCAGGTTGACGGCGTGGCCGGTGCGGTAGGCGTGCACGTGGCCGCGGAGGTCCGCGCCGGCCAGGAAGAGGTCGCCCAGCAGGTCGAGCACCTTGTGCCGGGCGAACTCGTCGGGCCAATGCGGCGTGTTTTCGATCACACCCTCGTCACCGACCACGAGCGTGTTCTGGT
>JAUXCH010000402.1 GCA_030618975.1 Planctomycetia bacterium | reverse complement strand
CACGGGCTCGGAGCTTGCCAACTCGAAGCTCGGCGGCTCGGAGCTTGGCGGCTCCAAGCTTGGCGGCTCCAAGCGTTGCTGTCCCGGTCGCTCAGCTCTCATGGGTCGCGGTCTGCTCTACCTGCTCGCCGGCGTTCTCGACGGCCGGCGCGTCGCCCACCTCGGGCTCGGCGACCGGCTGCGGGGCCGGCTTGGCCTTCTTGGCCTTCTTGGGCTTGCGCGGGCCGAGCACCTCGCGTAGGCGCGTGGCCTTGCCGACGCGGTCGCGGAGGTAGTACAGCTTGGCGCGGCGGACCTTGCCCTTCCGGGTGACCTTGATCGACTCGAGGATCGGGCTGTGGAAGGGGAAGATGCGCTCCACGCCCTCGCCCTGCACGATCCGCCGGACGGTGAAGGTCTTGCCGAGGCCGCCGCCCCGGATCTTGATCACGGTGCCGGTGAAGGTCTGGACGCGCTCGCGGTCCCCCTCCTTGATCCGAACGGCCACGCTGGCGGTGTCGCCGACCTCGACGCCGTCGAGATCGTCGCGGAGGTAGGGCGTTTCGGCCTGGCGGATGCGGGACAACATGGCGGACTCCCAGGGGCTACCGCTACGAGGGGCCCGGTGGTCGTGGGCGAGCCCAAGAACGTACCGCAGGATCGGCGAGAGGCCCCGGAATCTCCCCCCTGCTCTCGCCCGGGCGCGGTGGGCTCCGGAGGCCGTGGCGCGATACGATGCCCGTTCGCCCATGCACGCGACCGTTCTCACCCTGTTCCCGGGCCTCCTGGAAGCCTACCTCTCGACGTCCGTCATGGGGCGAGCCGTCGAGGGCGGGCTGGTCGAGATCGACCTCGTCGACCTGAGGGACTACGGGGAAGGCCCGCACCGCCAGGTCGACGACCGCCCCTTCGGGGGCGGGCCGGGCATGGTGCTCATGGCCGAGCCGATCCTCAGGGCGGTGGAGGATGCGCGGGAGGCCCACGAGGAGGGCGCTCGAACGCTGTTCCTCTCGCCGCAGGGGCGGGCGTTCGACCAGGCGCTCGCCCGGGAGCTGGCCGCCCACGGACCGGGCTTCGTGCTCGTCTGCGGTCGCTACGAGGGGATCGACGAGCGCGCGCTCACGGTCCTCGAGCCCGAGGAGATCTCGGTCGGCGACTTCGTGCTGAGCGGCGGGGAAGTCGCCGCGATGGCCGTGCTCGACGCGACGGCGCGGCTGGTTCCGGGGGTCCTCGGCCACGACCAGAGCGCCGAGGAGGACTCGTTCTCGGCCGAGGACGGGATCCTCGACCACCCGCACTACACCCGTCCGGCCGTGGTGCGGGGGCTCGAGGTGCCGGAGGTCCTGCGAGGCGGGAACCACGCGGCCGTGGCTCGGTGGCGCCGGGAGCAGGCCCTGGCCAGGACGCGGGAGCGACGCCCCGACCTGCTGGGCGGGAAGGACGAAGGCGGAGGTCGAAGATGTCCACGCGAACCGTGACGCACCGGCCCGTGGTTTCGCGCCCCGGCGCGCGGTCCGTAAACCCCCGTGGGTAGTCCCGTGCCCGGTCGCGTCACCGTCCACGAATTCGAGAGCCGGCTGCTCGAGGGCAACCCCCTCGGCGACTCGCACGTGCGGCACGTCCCCGTCTACCTGCCGCCAGGACACGAGGACGCGTCCGGCCGGCGCTACCCCGTGCTGTTCGCGCTCGCGGGCTTCACGGGGACGGGGCGGTCCTACCTGAACCTCGACTGGTGGCAGCCCGACCTGCCGACGCAGCTCGACCGGCTGATCGAGCGCGGCGACCTCGACCCCGTCGTCGTCGTGATGGTCGACGGAATGACGGCGCTCGGCGGCAACCAGTACGTCGACTCCGAGGCCGTCGGCCCGTGGGCCCGGCACGTCACCGAGGAGCTCGTCCCCTGGGCGGAGCGGACGTTGCCCGTCCTCGAGGGGCGGGAACACCGCGGCGTCTTCGGCAAGTCGAGCGGGGGATACGGCTCGCTCATGATGGGCCTCGAGCACGCCGACGTGTTTTCCGGCGTGGCCTGTCACTCCGGCGACTGCTACTTCGAGTACTGCTACGCGCCCGACTTCCCGAAGGCCGCCGACGGCCTCGCGTCGGTGGGGGGGCTGGGGCCCTTCCTCGAGGGCGTCCGGCGTCGCAAGTGGCCGAAGTTTCCCTCGTCTCTCTTTGCCGCGCTGAACATCACGGCGATGGCGCACTTCTACTCGCCGAACGCGGATGCGCCGCACGGCGTGGACCTGCCCTTCGACGAGCGGACCGGCGCCCGGCGGCCGGACGTCCTGGCGCGGTGGGCGCGCCGCGACCCCGTCGAGATCGCCGCCGCCCACGTCGCGGACCTGAACCGGCTCTCCCACCTGTGGATCGAGTGCGGGACCCGGGACGAGTTTCACCTGCACCACGGCGCCCGCATCCTGTCCTCCCGGCTCACGGAACTGGGCGTGGACCACGTCCACGAGGAGTTCGACGACGACCACCGCTCGCTGTCGTATCGCTACGACGTCACCCTGCCGCCGCTGGTGCGAGCGCTCCGGTAGGAGGGGCCCCGCCCGGGGTGTGGGCTACGATGGGCGGCCCGATCGTCCCGGAGTGCCCATGCGCCCGTCCCCGACCCCTCACTGGCTCCTCTCGCTCCTGTTCCTCGGCCTGCTGGCGATGCCCCTCGCGCTCGCGCCGGCGCCGTTCGCCGACCTGCCCGCCGCCTTCGCGGACGACGACGACGACGGCGAGGAGCCCGTGGACGACGGGGGCGAGGAGGACAACCCGGACCTCGGCGAGCGCAACGTCCCGTTCACCGAGCAGGTGAACCGCGCGATCGAGCTGGGCGTGAAGTGGCTGCGCGCGAAGCCGAAGCTCTTCGACATCCCCGACTCCGAGGGCCTGAAGGGCGCGCACTGGGGCCTCGTCAAGGGAACGAAAATCTACGGAGGCGGCGACGGACCGCAGTACCGCCATCCGGCGGGGCCCACCGCGCTCGCGCTCTACACCCTCCTCAAGTGCGGCGTCTCGCCCAAGGACCCGGTCGTCAAGCGGGGCTTCGACTGGCTCCGCTCCTTCCACCAGCTCACGGAGGAGTGGGACGCAAACGACGCGGGCGGCAAGACGCGTCACTGGACGCACACCATTGCCGGCAGCAGCTACGAGTTGTCGGCCATGATCCTCGCACTCACCGCGAGGTACGACCCGCGCAAGAAGAGCGCGACCACGCGGAGCGCGCGCAGCAAGGGGCGCCTGAAGATCAAGGACAAGGGCGACCGCATCTGGCTCCAGCAGCTGGTCACCGCGCTCGTCGCGCGCCGCGGTCAACCGCTCGAGGAGCCCTTCAAGCTCGACAAGTCGACGATCCAGCGGATCGCCAACCCGGAGAAGGAACAGGGACCGCCCGAGCCCGACGAGGACCAGCTGCCGCCTCGCGAGGAGCGACTCGGCTGGCGCTACAACACGCCGAACCTCAACCTCGTGCACATGCGCAAGAGCAGCAAGGGCACCTCGACCGACGGCATGGGCCGAGTCGTCCGGATCCCCCCGAATGCCAACCAGGACCTCTCCAGCACCCAGCTCGCGGCGCTCGCGCTCTTCTCCGCGCAGCAGTTCAAGATGAAGATCCCGCCCCAGGTGTGGATCGACGTCGCCGAGTTCACCCTCTCCTGCCAGGAGGCAGAAGGACCCGAGCACAAGCGCCACGACCCCGTGCTCAGCGGCGGGGGCTACGCGGTGCCCACGGACCACGCGCGCGGCTTCGTGTACATCCAGGGCAGCCCCGACAACACCGAGGGCATCGCCACCGGGTCGATGACCGCGTGCGGCATCGCGAACCTCCTCATGGCCAAGGAGGCGAGCGCGATGACGAAGAAGGGGCGCAAGCTCTGGACCGCGTCGGGCCTCGACGCGAAGCTCCATACGGCGATCTGGGACGGCATCGCCTGGCTCGACCGCAACTGGTCGCCCTTCCGCAACACCAACTCCCGCTACGGCTACCCCGTCTACTACCTCTACGCCGTCGAGCGCGAGCAGGACCTCCGTGGCAAGGAGCTGGTCGGGAAGCACCTCTGGTACCGCGACGGGGCTCTCGAGCTGCTCAAGCGGCTCAAGAAGGCGAAGGTCAGCGATCCGATCGACACGCGTGCGCCCGAGCAGGACGCCGCGTTCTGGATGACGAACACCACGCACGAGCCCAAGGACGTGCTGGACACCTGCTTCGCGCTGCTCTTCCTCAAGCGCGCCACGAAGGACATGGTCCCCGCGCCGATCACCCCCGGCGACGCGCCCCCCGTCGACAATCGGTAGCGGTCGGGGCGCCCGCGATGCGCACCGCGTAGGATGAGGCCCTCCCACGCGGAGTCCGCCATGGCCGATTCGCCGCTGCGCTTCCTCCTCCTCGTCCCCCTGTTGCTCGTGCTCCTCGGCCTCTCCCCCGCGTGGGCGGAGGAGGAGGACGAGCCGCTCGACGACTCCGCCGACGCCGAGGTCCCGTTCGTCGACCAGGTGAACGGGGCGATCGAGCAGGGCGTGCGCTGGCTGCTCGCGAAGCCGACCCGGGTCACCCTGGGCGGGGTGGACATCGCCCACTGGGGACTGATCCGCGGCGATCGGCTCTACGGAGGCGGCGAGAGCGAGGACGGGGGCTACGGCCACCCGGCCGGCACGACCGCGCTCGCGCTCTACACGCTGCTCAAGTGCGGCGTGGACCCCGACCACCCGATCGTTCAGCGGGGCTTCAACTGGCTCCGCGAGACGCACCCGCTGACGCCGGCGTACGACGGGGACTCGGGTGGGGCGAACGGGTGGCCCTTCAGTTACCGGGTGGCCAGTGGCTCGTACGAGCTCAGCGCCGAGATCCTGGCCCTGACCGCGAAGTACGACCGGTACAAGCGCACGAAGAACACGAAGCTGCGACGCCGGCGGGGCAAGCTGATCATCAAGGACAAGGACGAGCGCGAGTGGCTCCAGGAGCTGGTCGCTGCGCTCGTCGATCGACGCTTCGTGCCCAATGCCGGAGCGCCGGAGTCCGAACGTCTCGGCTGGCGCTACAACCTGAAGGGCCGCAAGCTGACGCGGGGCCGACAAAGCGTGAACCGGCCGGATCAACCGGCGCCGCCCCACGCGAACCAGGACCTCTCCAGCACCCAGCTCGCCACACTTGCGCTCTTCAGCGCGCACCAGTTCAGCGTCCGGGTGGAGGAAGACGTCTGGGTCGACATCGTGAACTTCACGCTCGCCCAGCAGGAGGAGAACGGCCCGGAGCACGCGCGGCACGCCCCCGGCTTCCGTCCGGGCGGTGGGGGCCCGCCGACCGACCATGCGCGCGGCTTCATGTACAT
>JAUXCH010000225.1 GCA_030618975.1 Planctomycetia bacterium | reverse complement strand
GGCGGGGACCGCCCCCTGGCAGCTACGGAGTCCCTACCGGACCTCACCTCCCTCTGCTGGCCTCCGTGCCAACCCGGCCTGGAACACCACCCTCGCATCATCGGGGTCGAACCGGCGCGAGCGCAGCCTCGATCGCGCCCGGAGCCGCCGGAGCACCACGAACGCCGCGACCACAAGGAGGATGGCCAGCGCGGCTCCACTCTCTCGCCCGCCGGTCCGCACGCAATGCGGCTCTCAGCGCGTCCGGGCGAGCAGCGCGACCACTACTGGTAACGCCCAATCGGCAGCGAACGGCACCGAAAGGCACCGGGTAGCGGTCGAGTTTGGCCAAGATGCTGGCCAAGAGGTGGCACCTCGTGCGGCGAGGGCCGCGTGTAGCCGCTCGCCGGGCGGGGCCGTGGACCGTCTCTGTACACTTTTCTCGTTTCCACCCGGCGGTCGGCCCCAGGTGGCCATGACTCCGGGATCCGGTTGACGAGAGGGAGGACAAGGAATGAGGCTCGGCAGGCTCATGCAACTGGCGCTCACCGTCCTGTGCGTCCTCGGCGTACAGCAGACTGCCAGTTCAGACACCATGGTGGCAGGCGGCGCCGAACTGAACGCCAATCTGCCCAACTACTCCAGCGAGAAGATCCCGCTCGGAGGAACGCCTAGCGAACACACGTTCGAGTTTAGATTCGTCGCGCGATTCCCCGTCTGCGGCGTGACGGTGAGGATGGAGGACGAGAAGGGCGCCGAGATCCAGGCATCCCCCAGCCAGGGCATCACGAGGATCCGCGTGGTCTACGGAGATCCTCCCACCAGCCACGGCTCGACGGACATCAACCCGCCCCGTGCGAGGGGCAGGCACGACGGACCGCCAATGCCGATTTCCCCTCACCTGCCGATCTGGGTCCAAGTGAAGGCCAAGGCGACCGTGACCGTAGTCAGATTCACGCTGGCGTTCTCCTCGCAGCCCATCACGATCTCGAAGGGTTGTTCACGTCTGGCAGACTTCCGTGCGCGTGGCGGCAATCCAACCATCGCTCGGCCGTTCCTCCCCATGACCACGGGCCTTCTCCTCTGCATCACGAACGGGGGTAAAAGCCCCATCGCGTTCGGCCGCTTCGAACTCATGGGAGCCCAGCCGGGGATCGACGAGGTCATCGTGCCTGACAAGGCGTTCGACATCACCTTCGATGGGAACAACGCCTTCACCCTGACGGGGGACAGGATCGAACCACAGCAGACCATCCAAGTGTACATCGTCTTCGACGGGAAGGCGTCGGAGGCGGGCGCACTCGTGGCACGATTCACTCGGTTCTGACGGCTGGCCGGAGGCGGAAACGAGCGGCATGTGAGGTCACCGAACACCCTCGCCCGGCCTTCTCGCAAACCCGGCCTGCAACACCGCCCACGCATCGTCGGGGTCGAACCGGCGCGAGCGCAGCCTCGATCGCGCCCGGAGCCGCCGATCCACCCTGGCCGCAGCGACCAGGAGGACGGCCAACGCGGCCCAAGCCGGGGTCATCTTCTCGGAACAGGGCTGGCGTGGCGAATCTACTCGCCGTACGCGTGGGTCACGGTCCCGCTCTCCAGGTCCACGATCACGAAGACCTCGCCGCCCAGTCCGACCGGTTCCGAGGAGGGGTCTTCGGGTAGAAGGTGCGTCGTCTTGAGCGTCACGCGCCAGACGTACTTCCCGTCAAGGATCAACTGTTCCGCGCCAATGAGCTTGAAGGGTTCGGCTCCCCGGCGTGCCTGGTCGAACTCAGGGAGCGCGAGAGCGACGGCCTTCATGAGGTCATCCGTCTCGGGCCGGAAGCGTGCCTCTGCATTGGGGGCGGTGCGCTCGGGGCCACAGGCGGTGAGCAGCAGGGCGAGAAAGATGGCGGCGGAAAGAGGGCGGAACATCTTGGACTCCGTGCCGATGGGGGCCGTCCCTTTGGATGCTCTGAGGCTGGCGTGGTTCCGCAAATGGCTGCTCTCGGGAGGGAGCGACCATGTCCTCGACGGCCACTATGGCCCGACCACCTGCTCGCACGAATCTCACCCGGGGCTCCATCCTCTCGCCCGCCGGTCCGCACGCAATGCGGCTCTCAGAGCGTCCGGGCGAGCAGCGCGACCACTACTGGTAACGCCGGATCGGTAGCGAACGGCACCGAAAGGCACCGGGTAGAGGTCCAGTTTGGCCAAGATGCTGGCCAAGAGGTGGGGGAGCCCTCGTGCCTTGTGTCGCCTACTCCGACTCCTCCGCCAGACGTACGAGACGGACGAGCGCTGCCATGAGAACGCGTGCATCCGTGCCGGAGGACTCCGCGTGGAGCTTCCAGATGGCGGGTTTGCTCTCCTGGTCACCAAGCTGGGCGAGGAAGAACGCTGCCGCGCTCCGATCGCTCGCGTCACCGAGCTCCGCGAGGTGCCGACTTCGGTGCCTACTCCAGGTGCACGCCCCCTCCTTCTCGCCGACGCCCGAGGGTAGAGGGCGCGGCTTGATGGCCCCCGCGAACACCTGTCGAAGCCAGGGAATGCTCGCTTCGCGACCCCAGTGCACGAGACCCGCCATGGCCTGACGGCGATTCGCGGGGCGGGGATGCGTCAGGGCGCTCGGCGCGATGCTCGCGAGGGCAGCCGCCGTCGCCTCCTTGGGTGCTGGACACCGGCTGGGCACGTTGAACAGGATCCGGGCCAGACCGTTTCGCAGGTCGGCGTTCTCGGGGATCTCCCGGAGCAGCTCCGCGTAGTCGGCCGGAGCGGCTTCCTGGAGCAGCTCCTCGATCCGACAGTCGAGAAGGTAGTAGCGGCTCCAGGTCCCCTCGTGACATCCGTAGAGCGTGAGGAGACGTCGCAGGAACTCCCCCTCCGTCTGCGTACCCGCCCTGAGGGCGGCGAGTTCTGCGGCGTCGTACTCGTCCCCCCAGTCCATGGCCTCTTCCGCCTTGCGCCTCGCCTTCGCGAGTGCTTTCGCGGACTCGGGGGGGAGGATCTCGGCGTATCGCCGTCGGATCCTGGCCTCCGTCCGCTCACCGGCGATGTGGTACTGCAGTTCCTCCAAGCAGCCCGGTGCTCCGCGCTCCGCCAGCCAGCGCGAGACGGCCAGGGAGCTGGTCCTCGTGAGGTGCCCATCGCCCTCCCACGGACCGTCGCGCCAGCGAAGGCTCTGGCCGTGATGGAACGTGAGCGTGGCCCTGCGTGTCCCCTGTCGATCGAAGTCGAAGGTGACGCTCCCCGTACAGCAGCACGAGGGGCCGCTCGCCTTCGGGTCGAGGTGGATCATGTCGGCGACTTCCTTGACCCGAGCCGTTCCCTCGACGGTCACGACCCAGGGCGTCGCACCGCTCCCATCTCGGATCTCCAGGCGGTCGCATCCCGCAAGAGCCTTGCGGAGGGGGGCGTTCCACGGTTCGGCCTCTTCCTCGGCATGAACGGGGGCGCTCGCGTAGAGGACGAGCCACGCCGCGACGAACAGTCGGAAGGCGGTACGCATCGTGGGCTCCACGAAGTCCACCCGGGCCGTGGACGGCGAACCCATCCTACGGCGGTGCGTCGAGGGCGTCCGCCCCCGCTCGCCATCCTCGCCAACCCCGCCTGGAGCACCGCCCACGCATCGTCAGGATCGAACCGGCGCGAGCGCAGCCTCGATAGCACCCGGGGCCGCTGGACCAGTCGCGGTCCCACGAATCCGCCCCAGCCCCGGATCGGTGGTGGGGCGAGGTACCTTGGCCGAGGCGACTCCGTTTCTCGGGGAGAGTGCTCCTTGGTCTACAGCATTGATCGAGCAGACGCTGTGGCGGACCAACTGGAAATGCTGGCCTCGGGCTACATCCACCAACTCGTGGGCCACTACGCCAACGTGGACTTCTGGCTCGATGAAGTGCGTCATGCCATCCACGTCCTGGACGACTACGAGCGGCGGTTTCGGCTGCTCCACGCCGCCCAGACCAAGTGGATCGACGATCACGGAACGGCCGTTCCGGAGTTGTGCGGGATCTGTCGCGGCGCGTGCGAGTTCGGCCCATTCAAGCCGAAGCCTCCCAAGCGCATCCCGCCCAGGGAGCGCGACGATGCCAGGCAGCGCCTCCGCGATGCGGCGTACCACTTCCTTCTGCGTTGCCACCGCGCCGGGTTCATGAGCCGGGCCGAACTGAAGGAGGCGTGCTCCAGCGTGGGCACGAGCGTGGACCTGGCCGACCTGCGGTAGGAGTCCGACCGGTGGTCTGAAACACCGCCCACGCGTCGTCGGGATCGAACCGGCGCGAGCGCAGCCTCGATCGCGCCTGGAGCCGCTGGACGACAACGACCGCCACGACCAGGAGATGGCGAGCGCGGCCCATGGCCCGGGGCTCGTGGAGGTCTTGGATCGGGCTCTGTCGCCTTCGACGGGCTTGGTGGACGCTGGGATCGATGACGCTGGGACCGCCGCCAGATGGCATACAGCGGCACCGAACGGGACTCTCCTTGGCCATGCAGCCCTCGGTGCCGCCGTCGCCGTTGTCGCTCCCGCCGCCCAGGGGCAAGATGGTGGTGATCGTCCCGCCCATCTTGCCGACGCCGAGAGTTCCGTGCATCTCAGCCTGAGCGACGCTGCCGCCGATCCGGGCCTGCTCACCCAGGCAATCAGCCTGCCCAACGGGTCTCAAGCCGCTCTCCGCCCACTGGTGGCCGGAGACGAGAAGGCGCTGGCGTGCTTCTACCGACTCCTGGGCCCGCGAACTCGGCAGCTCTACGATGTTGGCGATGACTCGGCGGCCAGTCTCGCTGCGGAGCGTTGCGCCGCCATCGCCCGCTACGACAAGTTCCGTTTGGTTCTTCAGTCCTCCGAGGGCGAGATTGTCGGGCTCTTTGAGTTGAGCCTCGATCTCGTGCCCCTCGACGTGGAAAGGTTCGCCGCCTACGGCCTCCCCCTGCGCCCCGGATCGGATGTCCGCTACGGGCTCTGCCTCGCCGACAGCCATCAGGGAAGGGGACACGCGAGCGCGGCCCAGCCCTTCGTGAACGAGGCCGCTCGGGCATTCGGTGCGCAGCGCGTGATCCTCCTGGGCGGAGTCCACGAGACGAACGCGCACGCGATCCGCTTCTACGAGCATTCCGGATTCGTCGCGGCAGGTCACTTCACGAATCGGGACGGTGTGCGCTGCATTGACATGATCCTGGTGCTGGGGGTACGGAGTCATCTCTAAGCGAGGTACGGAGCCACCCCCGAGGGCTGCGAATGTCATCGAGCGGCTGCTGAAGAGCGGCCGCGTAGACGTCCTGTGTCAGGCGTCATGAACCCCGAGAAGGTCGCGGGACCGTCGAACTCCACGAGCAGATCGACGTCGCTCTCTTCGGCAGCCTCGCCCCGCGCCACGGAGCCGAAAAGGCGCAGCGAACGCATGCCGAGGCGGTGCAGGTCGTCCTCGCTGCGGCGCAGTCGGTCGATGACCTCATCGCAGTTCACGTCAGGGCTCCGGTGCGAGCTCGGGTTGGGCCGGGACGGCACGGGTCGTGAGTTTGAATCTCACCCGGGGCTCCATCTCCTCGCTCGCCGGTCCGCCTCCCGCGCCCATTTCCGTGCGCCTGCGGGGGTGACCCTTCCGAGGCGCGAACCGCCTCCGTGTCGAGCAGCGGCACCGAACGGCATCGAACGGGCGCGAGTCTGGCCAAGACGCTGGCCAAGAGCGATTCGATGGCGTGGCAGAATGGGCGGCATGAGCCGTTTCCGGATCGCTCTCACGATTTCCGTGATCCTGCTCGTCGGGTGCGGCGAGCCACGAAGCACTGGAGATTCCGCGAGCTCCGCCGCCGACGACCGCGTGGAGTGCTACGTTTGGCGAGGACCGGAGGAGGGCATGCCCCGCTGGACGGAGAGGTTGGAGCAGGTCTACGAACTGGTCCTTCACCCAGACCACACCTACCAGGCGCTGCTGTACCACGGCCCGCCCTTCTCGGGCGAGAGTTTCGATGCTGGGCGGTGGGCGGCCAAGGACGGCTTCATCACGTTCGTTCCGGAGATCTGGACCGACGCGTCTCTCTGGCGGCGGTACTTCTGGACCCGGTACGTGCCCGGCGAAAGCGTGGAGTGGGCGGTGGAGCCGGAGATGATCGAGGAAGCGAGGGTCGCGGGCAGGTTCGTCGTCGACGAGAGCAAGCCTCCCGAGACCGTCCTGATGAAGCGGGTGCCAGGTGGTGACCTGCCGCAGCGCGCCAGGCGTGCGGCCGCAGCGTCGTGGGCCGCGTACCTGGAGATCTACGACGGCTCGCCCTTCCCGAGATAGTCGGTCTTGAGACCGGGCGGAGGCTCGCTGCGCGAGGAAGGCAGGATGCGTACGGTCTCGTGCGCGATGCGTTCCCGGCGTAACCACGGTCACGTGACTCAGCGGGCACCGCTCGGACCCTTCGCGCTACGCCGAAGCCCGCGATCGAGCGATCCGTGAACGACGCAAGGACAGTGTCCTGAGGATCGCCCCGTCAGCGATCGCGGCCACCGAACAGCATCATCTCGAGGCTACCGGTCGAGAACGCCCGTTCGCGAATGTCCTCCTCGATCTCCGCCCAGCCGATTGCGGGCCCCGACCGGAGTTCGGGGCCTGTCGGCTCCTCCCGGGCCTCCTCGATGCCGGAAGACCCGTCTCGGTCCTTGAACATCCGGTAGGGCGTGCTGGTCGTCGTGATCTGCGCCCGCCCGGAGATGTTCGTGATTTCCGGGGTGGAACCCGCCCTCTGATCTCGTGTGCGTTTCGCGCTCACGTCCAGGGCCGAGCGACCCTCTACGTGGAACTCAACGAATCTCCCGGGCGGCAGCTCATTCCAGAGCTGCTTGGCCGCACGCACGATGTCGTCTTGAGTCTTCTCGGGCGAATCGTGCACATCCACCGCGAAGGTGCGGTCCCCACTGACCAGGTAGAACCCAGGAGACGCCCCGGCCCCTGGTGCACTCGTCGGTGCATCCCCCTCGGAACACCCCACCAACAGAACGGCCAGAGTGCCCACCATCAAGGCGATAGCCCGCATTCGATTCTCTCCGGATCCGCTTGCGTCACCGCCCCGCAGACCGATGTGCCACGGTGATGTGCCGCCTGAGCGCGTCAGGCTACCGGTCCGTGCCTCTGAGAAGAAGGGCGCTCACGAATCCGCGAGCAGCCTGGAGTCGAACAGGCTCTCCCCCGGACTGGTGAGAGCGAGTCCTCGATCGCGCCCACAATCTCCGCACCATTACGGCCGCCGCGACCAGGACGACGACGCACGCGGCCCACGGCCAGGGGCTCGGAGAAGTCCCGGGTCGGGCTCTCTCACGTTCGACCGGCTCGGTGGGCGGTGTTGCGGAATCGCTGGTTCCCATCCGTGCTGTTTCCACGCAGCGGTCGGCCTAGGATGGTCGTGCCTCGACAATCCGGTGGTCGAAAGGGAGAGCGTGGCATGAAGCTCGGCAAGCTCATGCAGTCGGCCACGATGAACCACCACCTCGTCGGTCCGCTGGGGTGGGCGAGGAGCCTGTGCCTTGGCATACTGGTCAGGAAGG
>JAUXCH010001009.1 GCA_030618975.1 Planctomycetia bacterium | reverse complement strand
GTTCCGGGGGATCGTGAGGCGAGGAATGGGCGCTCCCCTCGCGGACCTGTGGCAGATCGCTCTGGACGCCGTGTCGAGTGCGGCGCGGGGTCGGGAGCAGGCCGAGTACATCCTCGAGCGCGTCCTCACTTTGCAGGAGGACGCTTGAACTCCAAAGACTAGTCTCGGCCGAGAGGGTCTTCGGCGCCACCGCCGACGGACACTTGGTGACCGCGACCGCGACCGCGGCTGCGAGCATCACCGGCGAGTTCCTGAGGGCGGTGTTCACCGAGATCGGGAATCCACGCCGGAGTTGACGCCTGGGCGGGCTTGCGGGTAGCACACGGCCCGGGTTCGGACTTCCCGAGGATCTCCGTGCGCAGACGATTCGCCAGACTGTCGCTCTACCTGGCCGTCGCGGCGTTCCTTGCCCTGTTGGCGCTCGGGCTGTGGGACCGCTTTCGTGAGGACGCGTCGGAGGGGTGGGATGACGCGCACGTAGCGAACGCAGTCGACTCGCCCTCCGAAGCGCCGACGCTCCAGGGCCAGGCCGAGGTTCCTGCGAGCGAAGGCGCTCCCGTCGACGCCTCGGGCACGGACCGCAGATGGGGCGTGACGGGACGAGTGCTCGGGTGCGGACGCCGTCCGGCCCCGGGGGCGCGCGTCGCCGTCTGGCTGGGTACCGAGCGACGAGCGGAGGCCGTGACGGATCGGGACGGACGGTTCCGGGTGGCGCCGAGCAGTCCGCCTGGGGAGCTGCCGATCGGCGTGTTCGTCCGTGCCGAGGATACCGATGGGCGAGTCGGCATGAAGAACCGGACGGTCACCTCCACACGAGACGGGGACTACGACATCGGCACCCTGGTCCTGAGGCGGGGGCACGAGCTGACCGTGCTCGTCGAGACCGCGAACGGGCCGCTTGCGAGTGCGCGCGTGGATCTCGGCGGCGGTGGCCAGGTGCGCCAGGGGTTCGCCGGCCCCGCGCGGACGGATGACAGCGGCATCGCTCGTTTCCCCGGCCTCCCGCCCGAGGAGTTCACGATCGTGGCCTGGGCCGAAGGCTACGGCCCGTCGTCCGCTATCGCCGGCCTGCCCCGCCTCGAGACGGAGCCCGTGCGGATCTTCCTCCAGCCACCGCGGACGCTCGAGGTCGAGGTCGTGGAGGGCGCCGACTCACGACCCGTCGAAGGCGTCGAGGTCGTGATCAGGCGTCGCTGGGTGAGTCTCCGTCGCTCGTCGATGGCCGCCTACCATCCTCCGCTCCGCGTGGAACCGACCGACGCACGGGGGCGGACGCGCATCGAGGGGGTCGGCCGCGACCCGACTCTGTGCGTGGGCGTCGGGGCCCGCGGCTTCGCCGTACGCAGATACGTGCACAGGACGGGGTCGTGGCGGACGTCGTTTCGTAAGTACGTGCCCGTACCCCCGAACGAGGAGTTCCTCCGCATCGAAGTTCCCGGGGGCCGACGCGTTGAGTGGCCCGTCGTGGCGGGTGACGCACCCGTGCCGCCGGACGGCGCCGCGATCGCGTTTTGCGAGATGCGCGGGGCCCGACGGATCCCCGGCGTGGACGGCGGGCGGATGGAGAACG
>JAUXCH010000275.1 GCA_030618975.1 Planctomycetia bacterium | reverse complement strand
TGTAGGTCGGCGCAAGCCCCGACGTCACGGCGTCGGAGGCGAGGATGTTCACCGCGAACCACGCGGATCGCTCCCACCCGTAGGGCGGCACGACGAAGATCGGATCGGTGGTCGCGACCATCACCTGCCCGTTCCCGAGATCGGCGATCCCGACGTCCACGCCGTTCTGCGGGCCGACGAGGACCTCGGGGCGCTTCCGTCCCAGCCGCGGGTAGATGACCTGCTCGAAGATCTCGCTCGAGATCTTTCCGATGGTGGGGAGTTCGGCCTTCACGGGATTCCTCCGGGCGTCGTGGGACATCAGGCGGGGCGGCGGGCGCGGATGGCCACGTACCCGCCCTTGTCGAACCCCTCGCTCGGCTCCTCCACGGCGTCGTCGGAGAAGCGGGCGTGGGGCGTCAGGGTCTGTCGGAACTCGAGGTCTTCGAAGCCGGCGGCCCGGAGCGCAGAGACGAGCTCGTCGGTGGTCCGCCAGTGCGCGGCCGCCACGAACTCGAGGGGGTACGGGTGCGCCGGTGCGAGCTTCGCGAGGCGCGAATCCCGCCAGTCGCCGATCTCGGCCGCGAGCTGGTAGAGGAGCCCGTAGGAGCTCGAGGCCGGGACGTCGGCGACGACCAGCGCGCCGCCGGGCTGGAGCACCCGGAACGCCTCGGCGAACGCCGCGCCGAGGTCCGCGAGGTACGCGGGGATGCCGTTCATGAGCACGGTGTCGAAGACGGCGTCGGCGTGGGGGATCGACTCGGCGGAGGCGATCTTCACGTCCAGTCCGCGCTTCCGGGCGATCTCGGCCATGCCCTCGGCGGGCTCCACGCCCTCGCCGATCACGAGCCCGTGCTCGCGCGCGAGGATCGACTCGAAGAGCCCGCTCCCGCAGCCGACCGAGAGCGTCCGGCCGGGTTCGCCGAGAGCGGCCTTGACCAGGAGCACCTCGGAGCCGAGGACGTTCGGGTTCTCGAGGAACCAGGTGTCGTACCGATCGGCGTACTCGTCGAAGCCCATGCGCGTCTCCCGGATGCGAACGCCCCGGGCGGGAACGGCGGGCCGACGCGGCCGGTCCCGTCGTGCTTCCCTACGCCGGTGCGAACCGGATCAGGTTCGAGGGGTCTGCACTCAGCCCGGCGCAGGCCGGGCACCCCCAACACGAGGGATCAGTGTAGCCGGGCGCGCGGCGTCTACGGCGCCGCGAACGCGCCGATGGAGGGCGGATCCGCGTAGCAGCGGCCGTCGAAGTCGCCGTGCACGCCGCCGACGGGTCCGCCGGCGCCCCGGCAGGGGCTGGCCGCCGTGATGCGCGGCGCCTGCGCCCCATCGACGAACGGCTCCCGGCCGTAGATCCCCCCCGTCTCCGCCACGGGGAGGTTCGTCGGCTCCGACCGGGCCGGGGCGTCCGCCGCGTACCAGAGGTTGCCCGCGATCTCGTACGTGGCCCCCTGGGTATTGGGGCCGATGTTCACGTACGTGGAGAGGCGCCCCCGGTCGAAGCGGAAGACGTTGTTCAAGACCCTGCAGCGCTGCGTCTCGAGAAACGTGTAGCCGTCCGCGCCGGTCGTCGCCTGGAGAATACGGAAGAGCCACTTCAGGTCGTCGCCGACGATGGTGTTGTGGGCGACCAGGCAATCCACGGCGCCGGAGAAGGCGAACGGCGTGACGGCGTTGCCGAACACGTTGGCCACCACGCGCACGTCGCGCGCCTCGGCGTTCGGCTCGGTCGTGGAAAGCGGCGGGCGGAAGTACGCGAAACCGGTGGAGCCGCCGATGTTGATGCCGCGCTGGCCGGCGTCCTCGAAGGTGCAACCGCGAATCTCGAGGTCGTAGGTGCCGCCCTTGCACTGGATGGCGTTGCTGCCCATGGCCGTGAACCGGCAGCCGCGGATCCGCCCGTGGTGGCAGCCGACGTGGTCGATCCCGCTGCCCGCCCTGACGCGCTCGAACACGCAGTCGCGGACGACGTAGTCGTCGACGCCCGACAGCTTGAGCCCGTCGTGGTTGCCGCCCGTCCCGACGTCGTGCACGTGGAGGCCGCGGAAGATGACGTGCCGCGTCGCCTCGGGATCCGCGTACGCGCCGCCGTCGTCGCAGTTGATCCCGTTGATCTCGCTGCCCGAGACCTCCAGGTCGTGGAGGACGAGGTAGCGCACACGCGTGAGATGGAGGCCCACGGGCCCGCCCGTGATCCGAGGCTGCGCGCCGCCGGGCAGCCCACCGACCCAGACCGGGGAGGCAGCCGTGCCGGCGAGGTCGGTGATCCGGAGCCGTCCCGCGTACTCGCCGGGGTGGAGGCGCACGGCCGTGCCGGGCGTCGTCTCGGCAAGCGCCTGCGCCAGCGTGGCGTAGGGCGTGTCCTTGCTACCGTCGCCCGCGGCGTCGTCGCCGTCCTCGGCCACGTGGATCTCGCGGGTGGGCGCCAAGCCGTCCTCGAACGTCGGGAGGCCCGCGCAGGAGACCGGCGGGTTCGGGGGAGCCGGCGAGTCCGGGTCCGCGGGCGCTTCCTGCGCGCCGTTCCCGCCGCCGCACGCGGCGACGAGGAAGAGCAGGAGACCGGGCAGCCGGAGGAACCGCATGCCCGGAGTCTAGCGCTCCCGAACGGCGGGGCGGCGGCGGAACCGCAGCCCGCGAGGCGTGAAGTTTCGCAGTTCGTCCCGGAGGTGTCAGAAGCTGAAGCCGAACGAGAAGTGGAACTGCCAACGCCGAGTGGCGCCCAGCAGGGGACCGGGGTTGTACGCCCCGTCGAACCGGATCGGGCCGACGGGCGTGTAGATGCGCAGGCCCGCGCCGACACCGTAGCCGATCTCGCCGTCGAACGACCAGGGGTCGAGGCTCACCTGGCCGGCGTCGAAGAAGAGCGCGCCGTGAAGCACGTCGACCAGCGGCATCCGCCACTCCACGTTCGCCTCGGCGAAGGTGAGTCCGCCGATCCCGTTCCCGAAGGGGTCGGTCGGCGTGAGCTGGTCCTGGTCGAAGCTCCGCACGCTCATCTGGCCGCCGAGGAAGTAGCGCTGCTGGATGGGCATGGCCGTGCCGTCGTACGGGCTGCGCGAGCCGACGCTCCCCCCGAGAGCCAGGACGCCCCAGGACGAGAGGTTCACGTAGGCCGCGGCGCGCAGGTCCACCTCGAAGAACGAGAGGCTCGCGCCGAGGATGGGCGTGCTCCACAGGCCCGCAGCCTCCGCGATCCAGCCCGTCGTGGGGGTGAACAGGTCGTCGCGCTTGTCGAAGCGGTACCGCACGTAGGGACCCGCGCTCCGCTGGAAGCCGTCGATCTTCTCCTCCTCGTCGGGCGGAAGGACCGCGCTGAGGTTCCTCGCCTGCTCGAGGCTGAAGCGGTAGCCGCCCCAGAGCTTCTGGTGGCGGTCGAAGCGGCGCTCCGCCGCGAGCTCCGCGTGGAAGGCGGTGTAGTCGTAGAACTGCTCCTCCCGCTCGACGGCGCCGAGCGTCACCCAGATCCGGTTTCCCTGTCCGAGGATCCAGGGGTCCTCCACCTGCACTTCGCCACCGTAGGTCTTGAAGCTCGCGAGGCCGCTGAGGCGGAGGATCCGGCCCTGGCCGAACAGGTTGAAGTCCTTGTAGGTGAACGCCCCGTACAAGAGGTCCCAGCTCCCCCACCCGGCCTCGAGGTCGAGGCGCTTGGTGTCCGCCGGCTCGACCTCCACCACGAGATCCGCCCGGCCGGGCACGGTCTCGACGACGTCGGCCTGCACGGAGTCGAAGAGCCGCGAGCGGTAGAGATTCGCGACGCCGGCTTCCAGGCGGTCTCTCCGGATCACGTCGCCGCGCTTCAACGGGAATCGTCGGCGCATGAAGCTGGTGCGCGTGGCCCGGTTGCCGGAGAAGCGGACGGCGTCGAGGCGCGTCGGCTCGCCCGGCTCGGCGACGAGCTGGATGCGGACCGTTGCGGTCTCGTCGTCGACCTCCGCCGTGCCCTTCACCTCGGCGAACGCATAGCCCTCGTCCCGCAGCGCCCTGCGCACGCGCGCGGCGAGCTGCGCCGTGAGCGTGCCCCGATACGGTGTGCCGACCGGGTCCGGGGAGCCGAGCATCGCGCGGGATCCGCCCGACACGGTCACGCCGGACACCGTGTACTTCCTGCCCTCCTCCACCCGCACGAGCACGTCGGCGCGGGTGCGGTCGGCGTTCCATACGATCTCCGGATCGGCGACGTCGATGCGCAGGAACCCGGCCGCGTGGTACACGGACTCGACCGACGAAACGGCGGCCACGACCTTCACGGGATCGAGCAGGACGGGTCCCAAGGAGAGGAAGCCGCTGCCATCGAAGTCGAAGAGCTTCACGAGATCTGCGGTAGGCAGGCTCCTCACCCCCTCGAAGCGGACTCTTCCGAACTTCGTCAGCGGGCCCTCCTCCACGTGGAAGACGAGGTCGCCCCCCTCGAGGGTGAACCTCACCTCCGCCTCGGCGTACCCCTCCTCGCGGTAGGCCGTCTGCATCGCGTACGCCGCGTCGTCCGCGTCCGCGGGACGTCGGTCGTTCTTCACGAAGCGCGCCAGGTAACGGTCGGCCGAGTCCTCGAGATCCGAGTCGAGGAGGTTCACGTTGCCCTCGATCCGCATGCCCGGAACGGGCAGCCGGCTCCGGCACCCCGCCAGCACGGCCACGAGCAGGACGAGGGTCGCCGACCACCTCATCGGAAGCGCATCCGCCAGATGAGACCGAGGTTGGTGGCGTCGAAGCGGTCTCGCTTCACGTGCAGGAAGTAGCGCCGCTCGAGCTCGAACTCGGCGTCGACCTCGCGGATGTCGGTGCCGTTCAGATCCGCGGAGATCTCGAAGCGCTCGAAGAAGGACTTCTGGCCGGGCGCGCCCGCGTCGCCCCGGGAGGTGAACAGCGAGCTTCCGAAGACGCTCGCCACGCCGGACAACGCCTTGCCCATGATCCCGCCCGCCGCGAGTTCCGCGCCGGTGGAGCCCGTGGCCAGCATGAGCATCGCGTCCTCGTCGTCGAGCGGCGGCTCCGTGAAGACGTGGAGGTTCACGTCGGGCAGGCGGCCGGAGAGCTGCAGGCCCATCTCGTAGCCCTTGATCCGGGTGCGCGTGGTCACCTGGATGCGCGGGCGCCCCGGAGATCCGGCCAGGAACTCGATCTCCCCGCGCCCGTTGCGCAGCGTCGTGAGCGGGAGGGTGATCACGGCGTTCTGGAAGACGGCACGCCCTTCGAAAGCCGGCCGGGCCCCCGTCCCCTTGAGCCGGCCCTCGAAGCCCACGTTGACCTTCAGCAGGTTGTTCCGGATGCGGATCGTGTCGTCGGCCTGGATGCCGACGTCGAACGTCATCTGCGAAAACGGGTACTCGTCGATCTCGAAGAGGATCAGCTCGGCGGTCTCTCCGGAGCCCGACGCCCCGGTGAGCGACACGGGCTCCCGGTAGATGGAGTCGACGACGCGCCCCTCGCCCTCGATGTGCAGGGAATCGACCGGGCCGGTGATGCGGCCGTCCATGTCGATCCGCATGCGGAACCACTCGGTGCGGATCAGTTGGGTGTTGCGACCGCTGAGCGTGAGGTCGAGGACGGGCAGCGCGTCCGGAGGCAGGCGGACCGTCCCCTGGATGGCGAAGGGGGCGAAGCCCATCAGCCCCTCGAGTTGCTCCACGCGGATGAGGTCGTCCTTCCAGACGAGCCGCGCGTCGACCTGCTCGAAGGGGGCGACGTCGGTGTCGAGCTCGATCCCGACCTGGGACATCGTCAGCGTGCCATCCACGGACGGCGACCGGAGCGGCCCCTTCGCCGCGAACACGAGCCTGGTGCCGCCCTCGAGGCGCCTCAGCCCCGGCATGATGCCCGCGAGCGGCGCCCAGCTCTCGACCAGGGCGTCGACCCTGCAATCGACGTTCGCGGACGCGACGAGGTCCGCGAGCCCTTCCGGGCGCGTCCAGTCGAAGCCGCGGTCCAGGCTGAGGTGACCGCGCACCCTGACGAACGCGTCGGAGGCGAGGGCGATCCGTCCGTCGACCCGGTCCGGCGCGACGCGAAGATCCAGCATCACGTCGTCGCACGGCTGCGTCTCGTCGCAGAGCCCCACGTCGGCGATCCGCAGCCGTACGTCGAGGCCGTCGCCGTCCCCGCTCGCGGTGAGCGTCACGGGGCCGTCGGCCACGCCCGTGAAGAGATCGAGGCCGCCCAGGGCGCCTCGGAGCGCGAGCGTGGCACGCGCGTCGTCGAGGCGGACGAGGCCGTCGGTCGACAGCCGGAAGGGAAGCGTCGCATCGCCCTCGAGCGCGTGCCCCCCCGGGCCGCGCAGCAGGACACGGTTCACGCGCAGCGGCCCCTTCTCGCCCTGCGCGACCTCGACGACGAAGGCGCCGCGCCACTCCTGGAAGGCGAGGTCGCCCACCTCCGCCCGGACGGCGAGCCGTTCGCCCTCCACGCGGACGCGGGCCGACACGCGGCCGTCGAGCACGTCGACCCAACGGGCAAGCGGGAACGCCTGCGCCTCGAGATCGGCGTGGAGGGCTCCGTCCCACGACGCACGTCCGCGGACGCGACCGCCCAGCACCGAGACGTCGAGACCCTCGGCGGAGACCGTCTCGTCGCCCCAGGCGAGACGCACCGGGGCCTCGAAACGCGCGTCGACGTCGTCCTTCGTGACGCGGAGCCCTGCGAGAGTCGCCACGGAGTCGTCGGGTCGCACCTCGGCGGCGCCGCGGACCCGAACGTCCTGGACGACCGCGTCGAGGTCGCGGACGAGGATCACGTCGTCTCGTCGCGCGACGTGGAGCGGTGCCCGCAGCCGGCCGTCGAGGTCCTCGCCGTGCACGACGAGCGACGACACCGTCGCGGTCTCCGCCTCGAGATCGACCGAGAGCGACGCGCGCACCTCGAGATCGTCGTCGA
>JAUXCH010000947.1 GCA_030618975.1 Planctomycetia bacterium | reverse complement strand
TGACAACTTAGAATCACGGAGATGAGTCAAGGTTGGATCAGTACGGTGATCTTATTGTGCGTACGGCGCGTTGTGCCTGGCACCGCACGAGGGACTAGCGTGTCGGCGTCTCGCCGGCGAGCACCGCGCACAGATGCGGCGCGTGGCGCCGCACGAGGTCGTCGGTCGAGGCGGCGGGGAGCTCGTACGTGACGACGGCGATCTCGTGCTCGGCGCCCCACGTGCCGAGCGACCCAGGCGTCGGGTACCCGACGTCGCCCACGCGCGGCAGGTCACCCTGCTCGGCGAGCCACGCCCCGAGCGGCGTGCCGGCGGGGTCGTCGACGCAGGCGAGCGGGGCGTGCAGCGAGAGGACGAGGGACGGGCGGACGCGCGCGATCAGCTCGAGCAGGGCGGCGGTCTCCGGCTCGGAGCCGGGGGCCGCCCCCGGGCTCAGCTCGACGTCGCGCTCGTCGGCGAGCGTCCAGCGCGTGTAGACCGGCTCGGGGCGCCAGGTCGGTGAGGGGAAGTTCCGGTTGAGATCCACCCCGCGGGCGTTGCCCCGCGTGCCCCGCGCGAGACCGTCGGGGTTGAGGGCCAGCACGACGGGGCACGCCAGCGCGCCGTCCGGCAGGCTCCGGAGCGCGGCCGAGAGCACCGCGACGCCCTCACCCTCCTCGCCGTGCGTGCCGGCGAGGACCAGGAGGTCCGAAGCGGCTCGGTCGGGCTCCCAGACATCCAGGGGCGCGCCGAGCACCGAACGGCCGAACCGGACCGGTTCGCGCCGGAGGATGCCGCGCTCGCGTCGGGGCCTCGTCTCCATCTACGCCCTGCCCCGCCAGGCGCCGACGGCCAGCCCCAGCCACCCGGCCATGAGGGCCAGGCCTCCGACCGGGGTCACGGCACCGAGCGCGCGCGGCGCCCCGAGCGCCAGCGCGTACAGCGTGCCGGAAAAGATCACCGTCCCGGCGAGAAACGCCGTCCCCACGACCCGCGCTCCGGGTCGCCGGAGAGGCACGAGACCGACCAGCACCAGCACGGGCGCGTGCAGGAGGTGGTAGAGGGCGGCGGTGCGCCACCAGGCCATCTGGCCCTCCGTGGCGACCTGTTCGAGTCCGTGCGCGCCGAAGGCGCCGAGCCCGACGGCGAGGAAGCCGCTCGCCGCGCCCAGCACGATCCAGACGGTCTCGCGTCCCCGCATCCGGTCCTCCCGCCCGCGTACTCCGTCCAGCATACGCCCGAGGGCATCAGGCGTCGGGGTGCGCGAGCCACCCGGCCACGCGGGCCACGTGCCGCACCGCGGCTTCGAGGGCTCGCCCAGCCCCGTGCGGCAAGCGGTGGACGAGGCGGCAGCCGACCGTACGCCCGCCTCGCGGCGTCCACCGCACGTCCTCCACGCCGTATCCCAGGGCACGCACGTCCTCGACGGCGCGAGCGTGGGGCGCGTCGCCGTCGCCCTTCAGGACCGGAAGCCACAGGAGCGTGCCGCCCTCCCTCGACGGTTCGAGCGTGGGGCGGATCGAGGACCACGCGTCGAGGTCGGGCGGATCGACGAACAGGAAGTCCGCCTCGCCGACGGCGGGCTCCTGTGGCTCTGCCGGCCGGTGGAACACGAAGGCACGGTCGCCCCACGTCGCGCGGAGGCTCTCGACGGCCTCCCCGGACACGTCCCAGAGCGCCAGGTGAATGGGCACCTCCCGGTCCCGGGCCACGTCGGCCGCGACGAGCGAGGAGCCCGGGTACGCGCTGCCTCGCACCACGGGACGCGCGAGGTACCAGCGCCGCCAGAGCGCGGTGTGCGGATTGACCCCGAGTCGCTCCCGGTCGGCGAGCAGACCCACGCCGTGGGGCCACTCGCCGCCGTCGCCGAGCACGCACTGGGCGTAGCCGGCGAAGGTGTCCGCGTACC
>JAUXCH010001012.1 GCA_030618975.1 Planctomycetia bacterium | reverse complement strand
TGCAGCGCGCTGGGCGTGCGAGGCACCTCGGAGAGTTGGAGCCGCATCACCTCCTCGATCGTGTCCCGTTCGAACGGATGGACGCCCGTGGCGAGCTCGTACAGGGTGAACCCGAGGGCGTAGAGGTCTGCGCGACCGTCGATCCGTTGGGAGGGGCCCCGAAACTGCTCCGGGGCCGCGTAGAGCACGGACCCGACGAAGTCCCCGCACTGCGAGAAGCGCGCGCTCTCGTCCCGCAGGCGAGCGACGCCGAGATCCATGATCTTCACGTGCTCGTCCTTCGTGAGGACGATGTTCTCCGGCTTGATGTCCCTGTGGACGGCTCCGCTACGATGGATCGCCGTGAGTCCGCACGCGACCTCGCAGCCGACGTGCCGGCACAGGCCTTCGGGTTGACCGCCGTCGACCGCGATCACCTCGCGGAGCGTACGACCCTCTACGTACTCCATGGCCAGGAAGTGACGCATGCGGCCTGCGAGCTGGAAGGCCCCGGCGTCGAGGAGCCGCACCACGTTCCTGTGACGGAGCGCGCGGCCGACGCGAACCTCCTGCCTGAAGCGCTGCAGGACGTGCGGCGCGGCCTCGAACTGCGGGTGCAGGATCTTCAACGCAACGCGACGACCCGGGTCGAGGCCGGGCGCCTCGCCGACGACCTCCCCCAGGTAGACCCTTGCGGTGCTGCCGGACCCCAGTTCACCGAGGACCCGGTACGGCCCCAAGCGGTCCCCTTTCATGCACCCAGTGAACCCGCGATGCCGGGCCCGGGCAAGACCTCGGGTGGAATCCGTCCGCTACATGGCAATCAGTGTCAACGGCCCCGCACGTCCCGGTCCGGACGACGCCGGGCGAGAGCGACCAGATCGACGGCGCCGGCGGCGTCGAAGGCGCCGCCCTGCAGGTCCCCGTGCCAGCGGACGTCGAAGCCGGCGCCGTCGAACGCCGGGTCGAGATCTGCACGCGTCCACGGCCTCAGCGAGACGCGCTTCGAGCCCTTGACCCGCACGGGCTCGTCTGCGTCGGGATCGATCACGAGCGTGGTCGGAAAGAACAGCAGGGTCCCGTCCGATTGGGGCTCGAGGAGTCGCAGGAAGACGATCTCCTCGCCGTCGTCACCCCGGCGGAAGTCGAGCGGCAGGTGACGGATCCCCTCACGCAGGATGCGCTCGTAGTCGAGCAACTGCACCAGGAAGATCCCGCCGGGCAGGAGCAGATCGTGCACGGCGCCGAGGAAGGCCTCCAGGGCGTCGCCCTCCCGGACGTGCGGGAGCACGTTGCCCAGGCAGATCGCCAAGCCGAACTGCTGCTCCCCCGCGAGCAGCTCAGGCGCGTCCCGGGCCTCGCCCAGGAGGAACCGCCCGTGGCCCGCCTCCTCGTGCGAGCGTGCGGCCTCGATCATGGAGGGTGAGGGATCGATGCCCACGGCGCGCGCACCCCGCCCGGCGAAGAACGCGACGTGCTCGCCCGTGCCGCAGCCCACGTCGAGCACGGAGTCGTCAGGGGCCTCCTCCAGCAGCCGGAGGAGGAAGGGGCCCTCACGCCGG
>JAUXCH010000660.1 GCA_030618975.1 Planctomycetia bacterium | reverse complement strand
CACCTGGATGCCGATCGACGCCGCGCTCGGTGGGATGGACGCGACACACCTCGCCATGGCGCGCAGCGACCTCGCGTCCGTGAGCCCGCTCGCGGATCTCATGTTCCCCATCCTGGGAGCGATGTCGGACCTGGAGATCGAGGTCGTCGAGACCGGCGCCAAGGTCGCCGTGCCCCCGGATGCCACCCCTGGCGACGGCGGGTAGACTCCGCCCTCCATAGCCCACCGGGAGACGCGCCATGACCCTCGAGACCATCGACGCCTTCATCGAGAAGCAGGGGATCGACACCGAGAAGCGGGGGTGGCGTACGAAGCTGCCGAAGCCACCCCAGGTCGCGTTCGACGACGGGAAGACCTACACCTGGAACCTGAAGACGAACAAGGGCGACATCAAGGTCCACCTCCTCCCCGAGGTCGCGCCCATGCACGTCTCGAGCACGATCTACCTGACGCGCCTCGGGTTCTACGACGGCCTTTCGTTTCACCGCGTGATTCCCGGCTTCATGGCCCAGGGCGGTTGCCCGCAGGGCAACGGCACGGGCGGCCCCGGCTACACGTACGACGGGGAGTGCTCGCCGACCGTCCGCCACGACAAGCCCGGCCTGCTCAGCATGGCGAACGCGGGCCCCGGCACGGACGGCAGCCAGTTCTTCCTGACGTTCGTCGAGACCAACTGGCTCGACGACAAGCACACGATCTTCGGCGAGGTCGTCGAGGGCATGGACACCGTGCAGATCCTCGAGTCCGCAGGCGGCCCGCAGGGCGAGCCCCGGGAGCCGCTGCGGATCGAAGAGGCGACGATCACCGTGGAGGAGTAAGGCCCCGCGGAACGAGGTTGATGTCCGCGGCGTCGGGGTCGTCCCGGATGTCCGTCACGGCGGCGTGCAGGAGCACGTAGGTGCCCCGGCCGCCCGCATCGTCGCTGAACCCGCCGAGCAGCACGTAGCCGCCGGCCTGCATCTCGAAGTCCTTCCGGACCCGGCTCACCCGGAGCTCGGGGATCTGGATGGTCACCTCGTGCCCCTCGATCGTCGTCGTGAAGTCGGCGATCGGGCGCTCGAGCACGGCCCAGGTCGTCCGGGTCTCGAAGGCGATGCGGGTCCGGTCTTCGTTGATGCGCGGCGTCACGTCGAACACGAGCCCGTCCTGCAGCGTGCCGACGACCGGATCGAGCATCACGCCGTTCTCGTTCTTCCGGACCTCGAAGTCCTTCACGTAGGAGACCTGGTCCAGGACGCTCACGTTGGCGTGCTGCCCGTCGAACGTCGTGAGACGCGAGGCCGTGAGGATCTCCACGCCTGCGACGCCCCGGCGTCCGGGTCCGAGGAGGCCGACCACCTGGGCGGCTGCGAGTCCGCAGAGCGGCTCGTCCGCGTCCGGCACCGCACCCCCGAGCACGCGCTCCAGCACGCCGGACTCCACACGGAGGAGGCGCATCTCCATCGTGACGACCCGCGTCTTCTCCGTTTCGGACGGGTCGGGCGAGACCTCGGCGCCCGGAACGAGGTGGACCCGTAGCAGCACGAGCAGCTCCTGCTCGGGTTCCGTGGGGTGCGCGAGCCCCGTTCCGGCCACGGTCGCGCCGTCGCGCACGGTGAAGTGGAGGTCGAGCCGGCTCTCCTTCACCGTGGGGGCCTGGACCTCGGCCGTCCCGTCGCCGCCCTCGACCCGCACCTCGCGGGTGGGGATGGGGCGTTCGACGGCGGTCTGCGTGAGGGCGCCCACCAGCGTGATGAAGCGTCGGTCCGCGGAGACGACGGGCCGGACCTCGAGGACGAGCCCCTCCTGGATGACGTCGAAGACGGGTTCCCGGACGGCGACCCCGTCGCGCGTTTCCGTCTTCACGGACTGGAGATACGAGATGGGGGCCAGCATCCGTACCGTGCCCTGGATCCCGTCCTCGACGACGAGCGACGGCGCACGGATGACCTTGGCGTCCGGCATCGCCTCGAGGGTCTCCCGCAGCACGTCGGCTTCGGCTGCGCGGAGGAGGTGGCTGCCTCGCATCCGTCTCTCGCCGAGGAGCATCTTCGCAGTCCCCCGACGGGTGGCGTAGATGCGCGCCTCGAGGAGAACGGTGGGGGGCGCGGCCTTCCCGAGCGCGACCGCCGGCTTCGGCGGCTCGGCGGGGAGTCCTCTCACGTGCCGGATCACGGCCGCCACGTAGGCCGGCGGGGCTCCGGTCAGCGCGTGGACGGCCCGCTTCAGGTCCGCCTCGTCGTCGCTCAGGACCCACGCGGCCACGCGGGCCGGCGCGGGCATCGGGCTCACCTCCTCGTCGCCGGCGCTCGCGCCTCCGGGCAGGGCGAGGATCCCGACGAGCAGGACGATGAACGCGAACGGGGCAACGGGACCTCGTCGAACCATGGCGACCTCCACTCCACGCAGGGGACCTACGCGCGGGCCATACCTTCGTTGGCGGGGGAGGTCACGCCGACGTCACCCGGCACGAAAATGCCCGGCCCGCGCCGAAGCACGGGCCGGGCCCGGTGACGGGTGCGTGAGTGGGGGCTACGCGTCGTCGCCGTAGTTTCCGTCGCGGTCCTGGTCCTGGTCGCGGTCGTGGTCTCCATCCGAGTCCACGACGCGCTCCTGGGACTGTTCCTCCGTGCGGGTCTGGTCGAGCTTGGCGGCGCCCTGTCCGCGGAAGGGCGGGAGTCCGGGGATCTCACCCTCGAGGAGGGGGTCGCCGGTGTTCCGGGCGCGCACCTGGACGCGGTAGCCCTCGAGTTCCCCGCAGCTCGATGCGCCGAAGGGGAGCCGGCCGCCTTGGGAGGTGTCGATGCGCCACTCGCACTCGCCGTCGGCCTGCACGGTGCGGAGGCCGAGGCTCTCCTCGGACCCGCCCGCCGCGATCACGACGGCCTCGAGATCGCGGCCGTACTCTGCGCACTCGACCTCGATGCAGAGCCGCTCGCGATCCTGCCGCTGCTCCCGCTCCACCTCGCCCCGCATGTCGGGGTCGGCGTTGGTCTGCGTGCGCCGCATGTGGCGTTCGGTCTCGCGCTCCGCGCTCTCCTCGCGGACGCACTGCATTTCGCAGAGCTCCCCGTCCTGGAGGCGGAGGCGGACGTGGATGCGCTCCTGGGCGCGGACGCGCTGCATGTTCATGCAGTCACCGTCCAGGTCGTTGTCGTTCCCAGCGTCGTCGTTCCCGGCATCGTCATTCCCAGCGTCGTCGTTGCCGCCGTTTCCGTGGGAGGCCTGGGTGTCCCCGGCCTTCGCCGAGAGGGAGGACGCGCTGACGAGGTCGAGCGTGAGGGTGCCCGCGGGGACGTCCCCGAACGAGAACCAGCCGTCCGCGCCGGACTCGACGATCTGGCCCGTCTCGCGGAGGGCGAGGACGACGCCGTCGAGTGCGGACGCGTCGCCGTCGATGGAAAGAACCTCACCGGTCAGTGTCGCCTTGGCCGAGGTGAGGGGGTCGATGGGCGTGCCCGTGGACCCGCCGCCACAGGCGGCGAGAAGCAGGGCCAGCGCCATCAGGATGT
>JAUXCH010000255.1 GCA_030618975.1 Planctomycetia bacterium | reverse complement strand
GAAGCCCATGACATTTGTATTATTGATTCCTAGATATTTCAGAGGAGGTCACGGGCGGAGGCACGGCCCGGGGCCCGCACGGCGGAGGGGGCGGAGGGGGCGGAGGAGGGGAGGAGGACGGAGGCGAACACTTGTCCCCACACTTCCCCAGCGTTCCCAGCCTCCGCAGCTTGTCCAGACCCAGACAGTCGAGGGACGGCCCGGCGGGACGGAAGCAGTCCCCTTCCTCCTCGAGCCGCTCGAGCTCGGCCGGCGGCGTGACGATCTTGACCCCGGCAGCGCCCTTCCGGACGATCGTCGGCTTCAGCATGAAGACGACCTCGGTCTTCGCCTTGGCCTCCTGCTGGCGTGTGAAGAGGCACCCGAGGAAGGGGATGTCGGAAAGGAGCGGCGTCTTGGCCTTCGAGTTCACCTTGGAGGTGGAGTAGAGACCTCCGATCACCAGGGTCTCGCCGTCGGCCATCGTGACCGTCGTCTGGATCTTGCGGGTGGTCATGATCGGCCGGAGGGTCGCCGTACCCTGTACGGAGGCGCCCTGCAGGCCCCGGACCTCGGGGGCGATGTCGAGCGTGACGAAGTTCTCCCCGATGTGCGTCGGCTTCACCTTGAGGGTGACGCCGGTGAGGAGAGGGAACGACTGGTAGCGCTCGTTGTTCCGGTCGGCGCTCTGGAACTGGACGATCTGGCGGTCCTCCGTCGTGCTGACGATCGCCTCGACGTTCTCGGTCGTGATGATCGTCGGCTTGGAGAGCACCTCCGCCTTCCCGTCCATCTGGAGGGCCTGGAGGGTCACGTCGAGGAGACCGTACTCCTCGGCCTTCGGTCCCAGGAACCCGAAGAGCAGGCTCGTGCCCTGGAACGGCAGGCCGCCGGGCCGCTGGGAGCCGATGTAGGAGGTCGGGTTGAGGACACCCTCGGCGCCGCGGAAGAGGGTGTTGGGGCCGACCTCGTCGCGGCTCCAGAGGTAGTCGAGCCCGAACTCGAAGTTCGAGTCGTAGGTGATCTCGAGCACCTTCGCCTCGATGAAGACCTGCGGTGCGGAGACGTCGAAGTAGGCCGCCGCTTCCAGGGCGAGGTCGACGTCCTCGGGCTCCCCGTCGATGATCAGGATGTTCTGGCGCTCGAACTCGCTGTAGAGCACCGTGGGGATCGGGAGGAGCTTCTCCAGGCTGGCCCGGAGGTCGACCGGCTTCACGAAATTCGTCCGGTAGAAGTAGACGACCGTGCCGTCCGGCCTCTCGATCAGGCCCTCGTCGAGGAACTCGTAGGGCGGCTTCGGCTCGGGCTCCGGTTCCGGTGCAGGGGACGGCGCCGGTGCCGGCGCAGGTGCCGGCGCGGGAGCAGGCGCAGGCGCAGGCGCGGGAGCGGGAGCAGGCGCGGGCACGGGCGCGGGAACCGGCGCAGGCGCGGGAGCCGGCGCGGGCGCAGGCGCAGGCGCGGGAGCGGGCGCAGGCGCGGGCGGCGGAGCCCCCTTCTTCGGGGGCGCGGGCGGCGGCTGGGGCGCGGCCGGAGGGGGCGCGGCCGGAGGGGGCGCGGGCGGCTGCGCGCCATCTTCGGCGCGTGCAGGCACCACCCCCACCAGGGACAGGACCAGGGCCGCTGCCGACCACCGGACGGTTCGCGGAATACGCACGACGTCGCCTCCTTCGAGACCTCTCACCATTTCGGTCCATCGGTCGAACGGCGGGCCGAACGAAGGCCCCGGATCACAGGAAGCGCCAGGATTGGGCGTTTCGGGCCCTCGGAGAGCGCCTGCGTCACCGCTGTGTCGCGGAAATCGGTCACGTTCGGCCACACACGCCCTTCGCGGGGTCTCGACGAAGGGTCCGCGTTGCCCCGCGGGGCCGACCCGCTACAATCGCCGCACGTACACGGCCCGGGTCCGGGTCTGGCCACCGAGGCCGGCAGGAGGGATCCCGGCGGGAGGATGGGAATGGCCAACACCGTAGACACGGGCCTGCTGCCGCGGACCTACTTCAAGGCGCCCCGGGTGCCGTTCGACTTCCGGGCCCTGGGCCTCGGAATGCTGGGCTACCTCGTCTACTGGGGGGGCAGCCTCCTCCTCGACGAGATCTTCGGCAAGGTGAGTATCGTCGGCTCGTTCCTGAAGGTGGTGACCTCCATCTTCCAGGGGATCCCGTTCATCGACCGGGTGGTCACCGTGTTCACGGACGGCGTCTTCACCTTCGGCCAGCTGGGCAACGTCAACCTGGCCGACTACTCCTTCTGGCACCAGCTGGTCGGCGGCGTGTGGATCTTCCTGGTGTGGTCGTTCTTCGGCCAGGCGATCCACCGCATCACCTCGCTTCGGATCGCCCGCGACGAAGGGCTGAGCTTCCGTGAGGCGTTCGTCTTCGCCGCGAAGAACTGGATGACGGTCATCCTCGCACCCATCGTCATCGCGCTGACGATCGCGTTCTTCTACGGGTGCAACGCGCTCGCCGGCCTCGTGATCTCCATCCCGTTCGTCGGGCAGATCCTCGGTCTCATCCTCGTGCCGCTGGCCCTGATCTCCTCGCTCCTCATCCTCCTGATCGCCCTGGGCGGCGTGTTCGGCCTGCCCCTCATCGGCGCCGCGGCGGCCTGGGAGCGAAACGGCACCCTCGACGCGATCAGCCGGGCGTTCTCCTACATCTTCGCCCGTCCCCTCCAGTTCTTCTGGAACTACTTCCTGATCTTCCTGTTCGTGGGCGTGATCCTGCTCGTCGGAAGCTGGTTCGTCTTCGTGCTCACGAAGTCCGTGGATGCCGGCGTCTTGAGCGATCGTCTCTCGATCCTGATCGACGCCCCGGAGCGGACGAACAGCAACGAGGACTACACGGACCTGGACCCGGCTCTCCAGACGGAGATCGGCAACCTGGAGACAGACACGGGCTACAAGGCCGGTCGAAACGCCCCGCACGTCCAGCCCTTCGCCAAGGACCTCGAGGCCGTCTCCGTCGGCGGCCTGACGCACGGCCTGAACGCCATCACCTTCTGGGTGGTGCTCAACCTGATCTGGCTGGGCATCTTCGGGTACGCGATCTACTGGTTCCTGGGCGCCACGACCTCCGTCTACGCGGACCTCAGGGCCGACGTGGACGGCACCGAGGACGACGAGATCTACCTCGAAGAGGAAGAGGAGGACTTCGACGCCCTCGCGGAGGCGGCCACGGAGGCCGAGAGGGCCACGGCGCCGCCCACGGCCGAAACCGACAAGCCCACGGCCGATGCCGGCGCGCCCGCAGCCGAGACCGACAAGCCCACAGCCGAGACCGACAAGCCCACAGCCGAGACCGACAAGCCCACAGCCGAGACCAGCGAGCCCGCAGCCGAGGCCCCGCAGCCCGACGGGTCGGAGCCTGCGGGATCCGAAGCCCCCGAGCAGGCGTCGGACGAGGGCGAGAAGCCCGCGACCGACTGAATCCCTCCAGCTTGCCCCGGGGGGCCCTTCCAGCTCCGGAAGGGTCCCCCGTGCCCTGGGGTGCCCTGGGGCAACGGTGACCGGGGAATACCGTTCCCAGGCCCAGCGCGGTACGATTGGATCGCTCTCCGACGTGGCGCCCGGCGTCCGCCCACGCATACGCAACCGGCGGGGGGCGGTCCACGCGGGCGCATCTTCCAGCTTGAGGACCCTCCCGATGAATCGCTTCCTCTTCCCGCTCGTGGCCCTGGCCCTGCTGGCCCTGGTGCTCCCGGCCACGCCGGCCGGCGCCGAGAACCCGGACTACCGGGACAAGGTCAAGGAGTTCAAGTCGGCGTTCAAGACCAAGAACCCCCTGAAGACCCGGCGCGGCGCCGTCAAGGCGCTCTCCAAGAGCCAGGACGGGCGGGCCGTCAAGGACCTCCTCAAGGTCGTCAAGACCCAGGCGAAGCAGGCGAAGAAGCTCCGCAAGGAGTGGGTGATGGAGGAGGAGGCCTGGCAGGAGAAGACCCTGCGCCTCGAGAAGCAGGTCGCCAAGAAGTTCGAGACCGCCTCGGGCGGCAGGATCTCGGTGACCGACGAGGAGGACGACTGGCTCGGCCTGACCGACAAGTGGAAGCAGCCGGGCGCGGGCCGACCCAAGAGCATCACCGAGAAGAACCGGATCGAGGGCCTCTACAAGCGGGTCCTCGAGGAGGAAGGCCTGGTCGCCTACATCTTCAAGTCCGTCGCCACCCTCATCAACTCGCTCGAGGGCGAGGAACAGGACAAGGCCCTGAAGGACGCGGCGAGCGCCGCGAAGCGTGCGAAGGACACCCAGGTGGGTCACTTCATCCATCTCCTCGCCTACGTGGTCGGCGAACCGGCGACCGACGCGCTGATCGCGTTCAGCAAGGACACGAGCCCCGCCATCGCGATCCCGGCCCTCGAGGCGATGGGGCGCCAGAACTCCGAGAAGGGGCTCGATACGCTGGTGCAGCGTCTCGAAGATCCCCGGTGGCAGCTCCGTGCCGCCGCGATCAAGGGCCTCTCCTACTTCAAGGATCCGCGCGCCATGGACGCCCTGATCGCCGCGGCGAAGAAGGAGGAGGGCGTCGTCCAGCGCAAGTACTTCGCGGCGCTGGCCCGCATCGTCCAGGAGAACGTGCCGGGCACCGTCGAGGCCTGGGACTCGTTCTGGACCGAGAACCGCGAGGACTACATCAAGCGCTGGGCGAAGTGGCCCAAGGGCCAGCCGGTCGAGGGCGATCCGCCCGACATCCCGATCGACACGTCCCTCGGCTCGACGTCGTTCTACGGCATCCGGACGAACAGCAAGCACATCATCTTCGTCGTCGACATCTCCGGCTCGATGGGCAGCGAGATGGCAGGCAAGAACGAGGCCGACGAGGCTCCGATCGACGTGGCCCGCAAGGAACTGAAAGGCGCCATCAAGTCGCTCTCGGCCACCGACGAGGACGAGCGCGGCGCGGCCTCCTTCAACATCGTCATCTACTCGAAGACCTTCACGGTCTACAAGCCCGGCAAGATGATCAAGGCGACCATGTCGGCCAAGGAGAAGGCCTTCGACTGGATCGACGAGAACATCAAGGCCAGTGGCGCGACGAACATCTACGACTCCGTCGAGGCCGCATTCAACATCATCAGCGACCGCAAGGAGTCGAAGAGCTTCAAGAAGGGCGCCGACACGATCTTCCTCATGACGGACGGCCGTCCGAACCGCGGGAAGTTCACCCAGACTGACCTGATCCTGATCGAGATCAAGAGGTTGAACAAGGCGCGCAAGCTCACGATCCACACCGTCGGCGTGGGTCCGGGAGCCGATCCCGTGTTCCTGAGCCGGCTGGCGGCACAGAACGACGGACAGTACCTGGCGCGCTAGCGCGGCCACGGACGTACGCAGGGCGGTGCGCGATCCCAGGGATCGCCGTCTGTCGCGTCAGGAGCTCGTGCCCGGGCGCAGCAACGCCCGGTAGCACTCGGGGCGGCGCTCGGCGATGCGATCGTTGCCGGAAGCGACCTGCTTGTCCCGCGCGCGGGCGACGTCGACCACGGCGTCGAGGACGGCGACGTCGTCGGCCGGCCCCTCCGCCAGGACCTCGCCGAGGGGATCCACGATCACGGAGTGGCCCGTGAACGCGAGCTCGGGCCGCGGCGCGCGGTGCTCGGTTCCGATGCGGTTCGCGGTGACGGCGTACACGCCGTTCTCCAACGCGCGGACGCGCATCGCGCGCTGGCACCACTGCAGGACGAGGTTGCTCGGGTGGGCGATCACGTCGGCGCCGCCGAGGGCGAGCACGCGCGCGGCCTCGGGGAAGATCCAGTCGAAGCAGATCATCACGCCGACCCTCAACCCACGGTGCTCGACCACGGGCAGCTCCCCGTCACCGGGCGTGAAGGTTTCGGGCTCGAAGCCGAAGAGGTGGAGCTTCCGGTACGCGAGGACGGGCCGCCCGTCCACGGCCACGACCGCGCTGTTGAAGAGGCGGTCGCCGTCCCGCTCGAGCAGCCCGCCGACGACCATGCCGCCCGTGCGCTCGCTGTGGGCGCACAGGAACCCGGTCGTGGCGCCGGCCGGCCACGGCTCGGCGAGATCCATGGCCTCGTCCCGGGTCCGGAACGAGTAGCCCGTGGCGAAGAGCTCGGGCAGGACGACGAGGTCGGCCTCGACGTCCGCGAGCAGCTCCCCGGCTGCCTCCAGGTTCGCCTGGATCTCGCCGAACGAGGGGCGGGTCTGCAGACAGACGACGCGGTGGGTCATGCCCGGAATGTAGCCGCAAGCGACGGCTACCCCTTATCCGTCGTCGGGCTCCGGTGCCGTATCGTCGTCGGGAGGCGGCGGCGCTCGGCGGGGACCTCGTTCGCCGTGCGGCCCTCGACGGCCCGGCGGGAAGCCGGGGCGACGGCCCGGGCCCGGGCCCGGCCCCGTGCGGTCCGGCGGGGACCGGTCGCCGGCGATCTTTTGGAGCATGCGCTTCAGCTGCTGCACGCTCTCCCGCAGCTCGGGATGCCGGCGAATCAGCCCACCGGAATGCCCCAGCGCCTGGAGGAGCCGGCGCGCCTGCTCCTGGGGCGTACCGCCGTGACGACCCCACGACCCGCGGTGCGGCGGCGGCGGGGGTGCGTAGCGGCGTAGGGCCGTCTCGTCCTGCGCCGCCTCGGCGAGCTCGGCGATCGTCGCGGCGAAGGCCTCGGGGTACTGCTCCTTGACGCGCGCGCCGAGGCGCCGCACGGCGGCCTCGTCGGGCGGACCGTTACGTTCCAGCTCGGCGCCGGCGCTTCGCAGGTCGTGGAAGACGGAGATGTGGGCGAGCTTTCTCAGCGCACCCGCGTCGCCGGCCTCCGCCTCGGCCCGTAGCTTCTCGAGGCCTCGCCGCCACTCGGGCGAGAGATCCGCGCTCACCGGGATCGCGGGGACGCCTTCCTCGGCCCGTCGCTTCGCGATGCGCCCGACCAGGCGCCGGAAGAAGGCCATCCGGACGCGTTCGCGGTCGTGGCCCGCGTAGGTGCGATCGATCGCACGGCGCGTGTCCTCGGGCAACCCGCTCCAGAGGACGGCACCCACCGCCTTCATGACGTGGGTGCGCCGACGATGCGACTTCACGCGGCGGGGATCGAGGTGGTGCTCGAGACGACCCGGGCGGGGCCCCCGCCCGGCCTCCCGACCGTGCTTGAGCCGCT
>JAUXCH010000914.1 GCA_030618975.1 Planctomycetia bacterium | reverse complement strand
GGCGACCGAGGTCCCGTGATGGGGCTGCGTGCTGTGTGGCGTGTGCTGCGGCTGCAGGCTTCTACCGCAGCATGCCCTGGGACTCGAGGAAGCCCCGCGTCGTGCGATAGGTCTGCTCGAGCTTCGGGTCGTGACCGCCGAGCGCGAAGTACCGCTCGTAGTGGTGCATCGACTTCTTGATCCGCTCGACGTTCCGGTAGCTGTTGCTCATGGTGTGGCAGAGGATGGCCAGGTTCTTGTGGGCGTCGAGGAAGTTCTCGTCGCGGGCCAGAGCCTGGTCGTAGGCCTCGATGGCGTCCGCGTCCTCGTGTCGGTGTTCGAGCACCAGACCGAGCAGGAACGGCCCCATCGGATGTTTCGGAAGCGCCTTGGTGATCTTCCGCGCGGTCTTCTCCGCTTGCGCGTCGTTCTCGGCATGCAGGTACGCCGCGACGAGCGAGCGAGCGATCAGCGGATCGCTCTTCGCCGCCTGCGAGGCCTTCTTCAGTGCCGCGATCGCCTTCTTCGTGTCGCCGAGCGCCAGGTGGGCCTCTCCGGTGACGCGCAGGGCATCGACGTCCTTGGGAGCCTTTTGCAGGGTCGCAGCCAACAGCTCGAGCGCTTCCTGGGCCTGGTCCCTGGCGACGAGTGCGCGCGCCAACCCGACCTGGGCCGGCACGGCCTCTGCGCTGAGCTCGAGGACCTGGCGGAACGCCTTCTCGGCGGCTTCCGCGTCCCCGAGGACGAGCTGCGCCTCCCCGATCACGTACTGGGCCTTGGCGTAGGCCTCGTCCTCGGGGAGGACCGACGACGCGGCTTCCACCGCGGCCTTCCAGTTCCCTTCCGAGAACGCCTTCAACGCCCCTTCGAGGCCCGGGACCTCGTCGGCTGCGACCGGCGAGACGAGCATCAGGACGAGGGTGGCGGCGACGAGAGCCGTTCGTGTTCGTGTTCGCATTCGTGTTCGCATTCGTGTTCGTGCTCGGAACATCACGGGGCAGCCTCCTCGAGCGGGGGGAAGGAACCGGTCGCGCTCACGTGTGCCGCGAGCGCCTCGAACTCCCGGGCGAACGGGGAGCCCTCGAACCGCCGGGCCGCCTCGCCGAGGGCACGGACCGGGTCGGTCGACGCCCGCGCGCCCTCCAGCGCATCCCACGCGGCGTGGGTCAGGAGCCGCTCGAGCGCGTCCTCGTGCTCGGAGAGCGTCGAGCGCGTTGCGAGGGCCCGGGCCTTTGCCAGCGTGGCCCACGCCTCCCCCGGGCGGTCTCCGGCGATCAGGCTCCGGACACCCTCGATCTCCTGGAGCCACAGAGCCAGCGACTCCCACGGAACGGGGTCCTCGGCGCCGGTCACGTGCTGCCGCGCGGATTCCAGCTCGGCGGTGAACGCAGACGCGTCGCGCATGCCGTGGAACTCGGCGAACACGACGGCCTCCGGTGTCTCGATCTGGAAGCGGGGCCAGCCGCCCGCGACCAACTCCGTGAACGCCTCGGCCGTGATGCCGGTGACGACCTCGCGGAGAGGCACGGTGTCCTGGATGTGCTCGCGCACCCGGGCGTCCGCAAGCGTCCCGGACTCCATGCGCAGGCAGAGCGGACAGGTGGGGTGGGCCCGGTAACGCAGCACGGGACGCCCGGACAGCCGGGCGAGGGTCTGCGCCGTCGCGGCATCGTCCAGCCACCGCACCCGCTCGCCGTCCGTGGGTCGATACGCCGCCAGTTCGTTCGGCACGAGCGGGGCCTCGAGGGCGCGGGGGTCGTCGGCTTCCAGGGCCGGCTCGTTCACGGGGACCTGCGACACCACGAACGGCTCGGGCCCGCGCGGCGAGCGGCCGAAGAGCAGGGCGGTCGCCAGGCCGAGCACGAGCAGCGCAGCCGCGGCCAGTCCGATCCGCCACAGGCGCGCCGGAGGCGCACCCACCGGCAGGTCCTCGAAGGCGAGGGTCGACACGGCATCCGGGTCGTCGAGCGGTTGCGTGGCGTCGTAGACGTGCTCGTAGCGCACTGCCTCCTCGGCACGCACAGGGTCCTCTGCGAGCTCGCGACGAAGCAGAGCCTCCTCCTCGGCGGACAGACGCCCCTCCAG
>JAUXCH010000476.1 GCA_030618975.1 Planctomycetia bacterium | reverse complement strand
CCCTCTGCCCGTCTTGCTCGTCCTTCTCGCTCTTCTCTTCGTGTGCGTGCGGGCCCGCGCCGGGGAGCCGCCACGCCCTCCCAACATCGTCGTTCTCTTCTCCGACGACGCGGGCTACGCCGACTTCGGGTTCCAGCCGGCTGCGGCCCCCGACCTGGCGCCGCTCACGCCGCACATCGACTCCATCGCGAAAGCCGGCGTTCGGTTCACGAACGCCTACATGTCCGGCTGCGTCTGCTCGCCGTCGCGGGCCGGTCTCATGACCGGCCGTTATCAGAGCCGCTTCGGCCACGAGCACAACATCCCGCCGGGCTACCTCGACGGCGGCATGGACCTCGGGGAGAAGACCGTCGCAGATCGCCTCCGGTCCCTCGGGTACGCCACGGGCCTGGTCGGCAAGTGGCACCTGGGCTACCCCGAGGCGTACCACCCGAACCGCCGGGGGTTCGAGTGGTTCCACGGCCTGCTGCAGGGCGCCCGCCGCTACTTCCCGCAGCAGGACCCGTCTCCGCACCAGGTCATCCAGGAGAACGGGAAGCCCCTGCCGGAGAAGGGCTACGTCACGGATCGCTTCGGCGACGCCGCGGTCCGCTTCATCGAAGATCACAAGGCGAAGCCCTTCTTCCTCTTCGTCTCGTTCACTGCGCCGCACGGTCCCCTGCAGCCGAAGGTCGGCGACCTCGCCGCGCTCCGGGGGATCGAGAAGCCGAGGCGGAGGAACTACGCCGGGCTCGTGAAGTGTCTCGACGACAACGTGGGGAAGGTGCTCGCGGCGCTGAAGGCGCACGGCCTCGAGAAGAACACCTTGGTCGTCTTCACGAACGACAACGGGGGCCAGACGAAGACCGGTGCGAACAACGCACCGCTCCGAGGACGGAAGGGGATGCTGCTCGAAGGGGGGATCCGCGTGCCGCTGTGCATGCGCTGGCCGGGTGTGATCGAGGCAGGCGGCGCGATCGACGACCCGGTCATCTCGCTGGACCTGCTCCCGACCTTCGTCCGCGCGGTCGGCGGTGAAACGCCTGAAGCCTGGGCGCTCGACGGCGTGGATCTCGGGCCCCGCCTGCGAGGCGACGTCGACGCGCTCCCCGAACGCCCCCTCTTCTGGCGCAAGGGCGGCCCGGAAGGCGAGATCGCCGTGCGTCTCGGCGCGCTCAAGCTCCGCATCGCCGACCGCGCAAAGGACACGCCGCCCGAGCTCTACGACCTCGAGGCCGACATCGGGGAGACGTCGAACCTCGCCGAGCGCTACCCCGAGAACGTCGAACTGCTGGGTGCGATTCTCGCCCACTGGGAAAAGCAGCTCGAAGCGCCCCGGTGGAGCTACGGACCCGGACGTGGACGCGGACGTGGGGGCAAGCGCGGACGGCGGGATCGCTAGCGACCGTACGGTGCCCGACCGTACGGAAAGTGCCAGGACGAGATCCTCCGGTTTCTCCGCCGGCCGTACCGCGCGGACACCTCGGAGTGGGTACATTTTGTACTCAGTGCTCGACCCCTCGCTCTGAGATCCACCTGCCAGGTGCGGCTCATGCGATCCCCTACCCCCCGTCGAAGCGCCACAGCCCGGCGGCGCGCGCCGTCGCGGCGACGGCCTCGATCTCGCGACGCGTCGGGCGACGGTCGATCTCGGCGTGGCGCGGGCCCACGAGGTGGGCGGGGCGGTACTGCCCCATCACGTTCACGAACGTGTCGGGGGAGACGTCTTCGGCAAGCCAACGGAGGATCGCCGCGGACTCGTCCTGGTAGCCCGGCATCACCAGGTGGCGGACGAGGACGCCGCGGCAGGCGAGCCCCTCCTGCGTGAAACGCAGCGGTCCGACCTGCCGGTGCATCTCCAGGATCGCCGCCCTCGCGCAGGCGGGGTAGTCGCGAGCCCCCAGCAGGCGGTGCGCGGTCTCGGGCTCCCAGAGCTTGAAGTCGGGCATGTACACGTCGACGAGCCCGTCGAGCAGCTCGAGCGAGGAGACCGCGTCGTAGGCGGAGGTGTTGTAGACCACCGGAAGTCGAAGTCCCCGCTCGATCGCTAGCGCCAGCGCCTCGACGACCTGCGGCACCACGTGCTCGGGCGTGACGAGGTTCACGTTGTGGCAGCCGAGCCCCTGCAGCTCGAGCATGACGTCGGCGATCGCGGCGGCGTCGATCGGCGCCCCTGCCCCCCCCTGCGAGATGTCGTGGTTCTGGCAGAAGACGCACCGCAGGTTGCAGTACGAGAAGAAGATCGTGCCCGAGCCGCGCGTCCCCCGGAGGCAGTCCTCCTCTCCGTGGTGCGGAAAGGCGCTCGACACCACCGCCCGGCGGCCGGTGTGGCAAACGCCGGTCTCGTCCGCGAGACGGTTCACGCCGCAGTCTCGCGGGCACGCCCGGCAGTCGGCGAGCTCGACCTGGGCGCGCGCCACGCGCTCGGCCAGCCGCCCCTTGCGGCAAAGCGCTACGTACGCAGGCTCGAAGTCGGTCACGAGGAAGCTCGGATCGGGAGACGCACGGCGCCACATCGTCCTGGAACGCATGCTACCGGAGGAGATCGCTGGAGGATGAACGGGCTGGACGCTACGCTCCCCCCATGGGCGAGCGACCGACCCTCGAAACCGAACGGCTGATCCTGAGGCCGTTTCGCGCCACGGACGCTGCGGAGGTGAGGCGACTCGCAGGCGACCCCGAGATCGCGTCGACCACCCTGAACATCCCCCACCCCTACGAACCGGGCATGGCCGAGACGTGGATCGCGACACACCAGCCGGGACATGAGGAGGGTCGCCTCGTGAACTTCGCGGTCACCCGTCGCGAGGGTGGATCCCTCCTGGGCGCCGTCGGCCTCGTCGTCTCGCCGGCGCACGCCCGCGCCGAGCTCGGCTACTGGATCGGCCGGGAGCACTGGAACCAGGGCTATGCCACGGAGGCCGCCAGGGCCGTCGTGCGCCACGGATTCGAGGCACTGGGCCTGAACCGCGTCGTCGCCCACCACTTCTCCCGCAACCCCGCTTCGGGCCGCGTCCTCGAGAAGGCCGGGATGCTGCGCGAGGGACGGCTGCCCCAGCACGTACGCAAGAGCGACGCCGGCCCCTTCGAGGACCTCGAGATCTACGGCGTGCTTGCCGGCCATACCGCGACCGGGAAGAACCCGCCGGTTTCTCCACGCCGCCGTGGACACGCACGGGATCCGTGAGCAGCGGCGGTCCCCCCGCGGGTCGCAGCACGCGCGACGCGCAGTGTCAGGACCTCACAGTCAGGACCTCACAGTCGGGACCTCACAGCCAGGACCTCGCAATCGTCCGTAGGCCTACTTCGATGCGCCCGCGGCCTCCTTGGCCTCCTTGGCCTCCTCGGCCTCCTCGGCCTCCGCCGCTTCCTGCTCCTCCACCGCGATCCGGAGCACCTTCGTGGCGGCCTTCTGCGACCGGAGCCACTTGCGGAGGATCGTGCCGTATCCGGACGAGGAGCGCCCCTGGAAGCTCTCGCCGTTGAGGCGCGCCGTGTGCATTCCCTCCAGGGCCGTCTCTGCCATCTTCACGAGCGTCTCGTCCTTCGTCTTGCAGGGGATGCACTCCTCCTGCATCCGCTCCTCCTCCGCGTTCTGCAGCGCGGCGACGAACACCTGGACGCCCATCAGCGTCTCGCCGAGCGTGTCGCGCGTTCCGTTGAGCTCGCTGCGCAGGTCGTCGAAGAGCTTCTTCGTGGCCTGCCGGCGCCGCCGCCAGTACTCGTACCACTGCTGGCGACGGAGGTAGCTCCAGTCCCACGCGTACCGGAAACGCCCGAGCAGGTGCCAGTACGAGTGCGAGTCCCACCGGCCGAGCCGGCCTCCCGCAGCCTGGCGATCCATGATGCTGCCGTACATCGTCGGCCACGGGTAGGCCAGGCGGGTAAGGGGACGACCCCTCGGCATGTAGCCGTGACCGGACATCGACTCCTTCGGCTTGAGCTTCACGGTGCCGTACTGCTTCCAAGCGCCGTGGAGCTCCGTGGCGAGACTGGCCATGTCGCGCGTGAAGGCCGTCCACTGGTCGGGCTTGAGGGCCACGGGGTGCTCCTCGCCCTCCAGGTAGATCCATCGGGACGCGTCGCTCCACTTCTCGAGTCGCTTCGTCATGCGTCCGATGCGGGGTCTCAGGATTGCGTTCCAGGCGTCCCGAAGCGCCGTCACGTCCTGCGTGCTGGGCGGCGGGTCCTTGAACTGCGCGATCTGCCGGTGCAGCGCCTGCACGAACGCGAGGAGGTCCGTACGGTCCGTCGGCGTCATGTAGGCCTCGGGTCCGCTGGGCATGTCCGGCGGCGCCCGGCCTCCGAAGGAGGGGGCTTCCGGTTCCTCCGCGAAAGCGGGCGGGATGCCCAGCACGAGAACGAGCACGGACAGGAGGCAGGCGATGCGGATCACGACGATCTCTCCCAAGTGAGAATGGCCCGATTGTAGCGACTCGGCGGGCACTCCGGGGTCGGAACGAATTCCGCGACGTTCGGCGCGAGATCGCGCCACTCGGCCTCGCGCCCGGCCGTACCGAACTAGATGTAGAAGCGGTCCTTGTCGATCTCGTCGCGCAGGAGCCTCAGTTCCTCCGCGGACGGCGGCGCGTTCTGCGCGAGGCTGTCGGCGACGAGCAGCTCGAATCCGGTCGCTTCGATCACCTGGTCCTTCGTCACGCCCGGGTTCAGCCCGATCAGGCGCATGCGCTTCGACTCGGGGT
>JAUXCH010000227.1 GCA_030618975.1 Planctomycetia bacterium | reverse complement strand
GCCATTTGCAAATTTTTTGCTAGGCCTCGAGAGCCGGATCGGGGGCACGGCTCGCCGGAGGCGTGGCCACCTGCTTCCGAGCCGGACGGGCACGAGCGGGGACGACGGGGACCGCCGTGCGCGGTGTCGTCCGGTTGACCGCGACGGGCGAGGCGGGGGGCGGGGGAGGGGCGATGGGCGGCGGCCTCGGGGGAGCCACGGCGACGGTCGTGGGCACGGGCGCCACCCGGGTCGGGGCCGAAGCCGCAGCCGGGGGCAGCACGGGCGCTGCGGCGGCGACGACGGCGTCGGGCGTGAGCGCGTCCTCGGGCCGGGGGTACAGCTCTTCGAGCGGGGTCCACTCGTACTCGCCGTACTCGTTCAGCCGGGCCGTCGTGCCCGCGACGCGTCGCGTCCGCCCAACCTGCTGCGGAACGGCCTGCTGCGGAACCGCGTGCCGCGGGGCCCGCGCGGAGACCGGGTACAGGCGCCTCGCGGTCGCGAGGGCATTCATGAGCTTCGTGTTGTCGGTGGGGCCGCCGAACCCCGTCAGGTACCGCAGGTCGGGCGTGAACACGCCCACGAGCGGCATGAGACCGGAGCCCGCCAGGTTCGCCTTCAACTGCTGCCAGATGGTGGGGGCCTCCGGCGCGAGGGCCTGCACCATGTAGCCGACGGCGACCGAGCTCACGCGCGTCCCGGCCTGCGGCACGACCTGGTCCTTGAACTGGTCGCAGAGGCTGCAGCCCGGCTTCGTGGAGCCGGCGAGGATCAGCTTGCCCTCGCGGCGCGCCTGGGCCTGGGCGTCCTGGATCCGCGTGTGCCACCGGAAGGCCCCCGAGGACGCGTACGCCGGCGCAGGCTGGGCGTAGCGCGGCGCCGGCTGGGCGTAGCGCGGCGCGGGCTGGGCGTACTGCGGTGCCGGCGGCTGGGCGTAGCGCGGCGGCGGCGGCGCGGTCTGGCTGGTCGGTCCGTACGTCGCGACGCCGGTCGCTTGGGCCGGAGCCGGCTGCCCCGACGAACAGCCGACGGCGAGCAGTGCCAGGGCGACGCAGACGATGATCGACTTCTGCATGTTGGGCTCTCCCTCCAGTGTCGGGGGCCGGGCTCCCCGCGGCCCCCCCTATCTATACCCGGTCTATACCCGGCCCACCACGCCACTACGTACGACGGCGGGCAACGGCGTGTTGACAGAATGGCACCCGCCTGAGGCCCGACGGCGGGACTCCTGACAACATGACAGCGGCCGCGCCCCCTTGGATCGGACGGGACCGGCGGAAAATGTAGCCTGCCAAGCGTTTAGGGCTGCCCGCCCCTGGCGGCACGCGCTTGGCAAGGTGCCCGCCAACTTCAGCCCACGCAGGGAGACCCTCCATGGCGGTCAAGCAACTCGCCTACGACCAGGAAGCACGTGAGTTCATCCGGACCGGTGTCACCAAGCTGGCCAAGGCGGTCAAGATCACTTTCGGCCCCAAGGGCCGCAATGCGGTGATCGACAAGGGATGGGGAAGCCCGACCTTCACCAAGGACGGCGTCACCGTCGCCGAAGAGGTCGAGCTCGAGAACCCCTACGAGGACATGGGCGCGCAGCTCGTCAAGGAGGCCGCCACGAAGACGTCCGACGTCGCCGGGGACGGTACGACGACGGCCACCGTCCTCGCCGAGGCCCTCTTCCTCGGGGCGCACAAGTACGCCGCCTCCGGCGCCAGCATCGCCCAGCTGTCGCAGGGTGTCCGCGCGGCGAGCGCCGCCGCCGTCGAGGCGCTCCACAAGATGGCCCGCAAGGTCGTGGCCGACCGACAGCACGTGAAGCAGGTCGCGACGATCGCCGGGAACGGCGACACCGAGATCGGCTCGATGATCGCCGACGCGATGGACAAGGTCGGCAAGGACGGCGTGATCACCATCGAGGAGGGGAAGACCCTCGACACGGCGGTGGACGTCATCCAGGGCATGCAGTTCGACCGCGGCTACCTGTCGCCCCACTTCGTCACGGACGCCGACCGCATGGAAGCCGTCCTCGAGAAGCCCCTGGTGCTGGTCTGGGAGGACAAGATCTCCTCCGCGGCCAAGCTCGTTCCGCTTCTCGAGGCCGTCAGCAAGACCGGCCGGCCCCTCCTCCTGATCGCGGAGGACCTCGACGGCGACGCGCTCGCCACGCTCGTGCTCAACAAGCTCCGCGGCATCGTGCAGACGGTCGCCGTGAAGGCGCCCGGGTACGGCGACCGCCGCAAGGCCATGCTCGGCGACATCGCCGTCCTCACCGGCGCGCGTCCGCTCTTCAAGGACCTCGGCGTCGACCTCGAGAAGGTCACGACCGACGACCTCGGCACCTGCCGCCGCGTCACGATCGACAACGAGGCCACGATCCTCGTGGACGGCGCCGGCTCCCAGGCGGATCTCTCCGCGAGGATGCGCCAGATCCGCCAGGAGCACGAGCGCAGCGACTCCGACTACGACCGCGAGAAGCTGCAGGAGCGTCTTGCGAAGCTGTCGGGCGGCGTGGCGCAGATCCAGGTCGGCGCGGCGACCGAGACCGAGATGAAGGAGAAGAAGGCGCGCGTCGAGGACGCGCTCCACGCCACGCGGGCGGCCGTCGAGGAGGGCATCCTCCCCGGAGGCGGCATCGCGTTCATCCGGGCCGAGAAGGCCGTCCAGAAGCTCCTCGACGGCGGCGAGCTCGAAGGCGACGCCATCTTCGGCGCGGAGGTGCTGCTGAACGCCCTGTCCGTCCCGCTCAAGACGATCGCGGACAACGCGGGCTTCGAGGGCGACGTCGTGGTGCACCACGTCCGCAAGGCCGCAAAGAACGTCGGCTTCGACGCCATCCGCGGCGAGGAGACGGACATGTTCGAGGCCGGGATCGTCGATCCCACCAAGGTCTCGCGTTCGGCGCTCCAGAACGCCGTGAGCGTCGCCTGCCTCCTCATGTCGACCGACACGCTCGTGGCGAACGCGCCCGAGGACGACGCGGCCGGCGCCATGCCCGGTGGGATGGACGAGGACTTCTAGCCTCCGCCCCCTGCCCCGCACCGCATTCCTCGCACCCGAACCGAACCTGCACCCACGAGAAGAAGACAGATCGAGAGTCCGGCCGGCGGCAGCGCCGCGGCCCTGGAATGGAGAGTCGAACCCATGGCCATTCGCCCCCTCGACGACCGCATCGTCGTCCAGCCCCTCGAGGCGGAGGAGAAGTCGTCCGGCGGGATCCTGCTGCCCGACACCGCCAAGGAGAAGCCCCAGCGCGCCAAGGTCCTGGCGGTCGGCAACGGACGCCTCACGGACGACGGCAATCGCATCGCGCTGACCGTCAAGGTCGGCGACGAGGTGCTCTACGGTAAGTACGCCGGCACCGAGATCAAGTACCGCGGCGAGGAGATCAAGATCCTCCGCGAGAACGAGGTCCTGGCGCTCTACACGTAGGCGCTCCGTCCTCCCTTCCCGCTTCCTCACCCGTTCTCCACCCCTTTCCAGTCCCTGTTCGTCGACACCCCGATAGCCGAGGCCCCATCATCATGGCCAAGCAGTACCTCTACGACGCCGAAGCCCGCCAGCGCATCGCCGCCGGCGTGACCCGGCTCGCGGACGCGGTCCGCGTGACGCTCGGGCCCGCGGGCCGCAACGTGATCTCCCAGAAGTCGTTCGGCGGGCCCTTCGTGACCCGTGACGGGGTCACCGTGGCCAAGGAGATCGAGCTCGAGGACCCCTTCGAGAACATGGGGGCCAAGCTCGTGACCGAGGCCGCCCAGAAGACGAACGACGTCGCGGGTGACGGCACGACCACGGCCACGATCCTCAGCGAGAGCATCCTCCGCGAGGGTCTCAAGGCCGTCGCCGCCGGCGCGGCGCCCATCGCGCTCAAGCGGGGCATGGACAAGGCCGTCCAGACCGTCACGGCGAGGATCGCCGAGATGAGCAAGAAGGTCTCGAGCAGGGACCAGAAGGCGGCCGTCGCGACCATCTCCTCGAACCACGACCGCGAGCTGGGCGAGTTGCTCGCCGACGCCGTGGACAAGGTCGGCAAGGACGGTGTCATCACCGTCGAGGAGGGGACCAGCACCGACACCGTCCTCGAGTTCGTCGACGGGCTCCAGTTCGACAAGGGCTTCCTGTCGCCCTACTTCATCACCGACACGAAGGACCTGAGCTGCGTGCTCGAGGACGCCTACGTCCTCCTCCACGAGAAGAAGCTCTCGAACCTCCGCGACCTGATCCCCGTCCTCGAGGGCGTGGCGCACTCCGGCCGCCCGCTCCTCATCGTGGCCGAGGACGTGGAGGGTGAGTGCCTTGCGGCGCTGGTCGTGAACCGCCTCCGCGGCGCGCTCAAGGTCTGCGCGGTCAAGGCCCCCGGCTTCGGCGAACGCCGCAAGGCGATGCTCGAGGACATGGCCGTCCTGACCGGCGGACGCTTCATCAGCGAGGACCTCGGCGTCAAGCTCGAGAGCGTCACGCTCGACGACCTGGGCACCGTGAAGAAGGTCATCGTCGACAAGGACACGACGACCCTCAGCCAGGGTGGCGGCAAGAAGAAGGACCTGCAGCAGCGGATCGACCAGATCCGTGCGCAGATCGAGAAGTCCACCTCGGACTACGACAAGGAGAAGCTCCAGGAGCGTCTCGCCAAGCTCCAGGGCGGCGTCGCCGTGGTGAAGGTCGGCGCGCCGACCGAGACCGAGCTCAAGGAGAAGAAGTACCGCGTCGACGACGCGCTCAACGCGACGCGCGCGGCCGTGGAAGAGGGCATCGTGCCCGGTGGCGGCGTGGCCCTCGTGCGGTGCATCGCGACGCTCGACGAGCTGCGCGTTCGAGGCGCCGACGAGCGGATGGGCGTCAAGATCATCCGCCACGCGCTCGAGGCGCCCATGCGGCAGATCGCTGAGAATGCGGGCGAGGAAGGCTCCGTCGTGGTGGACGAGGTGCTCAACGGCACCGGCTCGAAGTCGCTCGACTGGGGTTGGGACGCCAAGGGGAGCGAGTTCGTCAACATGGTGCAGGCGGGCATCATCGATCCTGCGAAGGTCGTCCGTTCCGCGCTGCAGAACGCGTCCTCCATCGCGGGCATGATGCTCACGACCGAGACCCTCATCACGGATCTGAAGGCGAAGGACGAGGCGGCGGTCGGCGCGGAGATCTGAACCGGGTGCCGTCGCACGCCCACGCCCTGACAGCCTCACGGGCAAGCCAGACGTTCAGGCAAACAGCCGTTCAGGCAAACAGCCGTACGGGCACGCCTCGGACCGCGTCGGCGCGCCGGGTCCGGCTCCTGCCGGGGTCCGGACGCCATAGGCCGTTTCGGGCCGTGCCTCGTGTGGGGAGGTAGGATCGCTTGACTACCGTGGAAAAGCGCGACTACTACGAGATCCTGGGCGTCGGCCGCCAGGCCGGCGAAGCCGAGATCAAGAAGGCCTACCGGCGTCTGGCCCTCAAGTGGCACCCGGACAAGAACCCGGGGAGCCACGAGGCGGAGGGACGATTCAAGGAGGCGGCCGAGGCCTTCGAGGTACTGCGCGACGGACAGAAGCGCGCGCGCTACGACCGCTACGGGCACCAGGGGCTCGACGGCCAGGCCGGCTTCCACGACGTCTCGGACATCTTCTCGGCGTTCGGGGATCTCTTCGGAGGCGACCTCTTCGGCTCGTTCTTCGGGGGACGTGAACAGCGGGGCGGGCCTCCGCGCGGGAACTCGCTCGAGGTGCAGGTGGACCTCGGCTTCGAGGAGATGGCCCGCGGCGTGAAGAAGACGGTCGTCATCCGGCGGCGCGAGCGCTGCGACGGCTGCAGGGGGGCCGGCTCCAGCGACGGGCGTCCGCCCGTTCGATGCCCGCGCTGTGGCGGGTCCGGCTACCAGACCGTGAACCAGGGCTTCTTCGCCGTGCGGCGTGGCTGTCACGCGTGCGGCGGCGAGGGGGTGGCGATCGAGAACGCCTGCGACCGGTGCGACGGCACGGGGCTCGCCGCGAAGCGGCGGGAGGTCGAGGTGTCCGTACCTTCCGGCATCGAGGACCGCATGGTGATCCCGATGCGCGGAGAGGGAGAGGCCGGGCCGCGCGGGGGGCCCCACGGCGACCTGCACTGCGTGGTGCGCGTCGCGGAGCACGACTTCTTCGTGCGCTCCCCGCGCGACCCGGCGGACCTGTTCGTCGAGGTGCCGGTGCCCGTGTCGACGGCCCTGCTCGGCGGACGCGTGGAGGTGCCCACCCTCGACGGCACGGAGAGCCTCGTCGTGGATGCCGGCACCGAGCCGGGTGCCACGCTGAAGGTCCGCGGTGCGGGCCTGCCGCGTCTGCAGCGCTCCGGTCGTGGAAACCTGTACGTTCGGCTCGGCTACGACGTGCCGCGCCGGCCCAGCCGAAAGCTCAGGAAGGCCCTCGAGAGCTTTGCGGAGGTCGAGAAGAAGGAGGTCGGTCCGGCACGGAAGAAGTTCGCCGGCCTCCTCGAGAACCACCGCCGACGCCTCGCGGAGAACGGCGACGAGGTCTAGTCGCGAGAGGGTCTGGCCGCGAGAGGGTCAGGCCGCGAGAGGGTCTGGCCGCGAGAGGGTCTGGCAAGCAGCACAGATCAGGAAGAGCAACCAAGCAATGAGCGAACGGAAGAAACACCGCCCCAAGACACCGGCGCCGGCGCCCGAGGCGGCCGCCGAGGACCTGGTGCGCAAGGTCGAGGGAAGCGCCCTCCTCGCCGCATCCGAGCGTGCCGACGCCGCCGAGGCGCGTGCCGTCGAGCTCGAGGAGAAGCAGAAGCGAACGCTCGCCGACTTCCGCAACGAGACGCAGCGCATCGCCCGCCAGGCCGACGAGCGCCGGAAGTTCGCGGTCGAGGGTCTCGTGGGCGAGCTCCTGCCCGTGTTCGACGCGCTGCAAGGGGCCCGCGAAGGCTTGGGGGCCCGCGAAGGCCTCGCGACGGCCGCGGAGAGCGCCTCGCTCGACGCCGTGCGGGAGGGGCTCGACCTCGTCGAGAAGGAACTGTTGAAGGTGCTCGGTCGTCACGGCGTCGAGCGGATCGAGGCCGCCGGAGCCGTGTTCGACCCCGGCCTCCACGAGGCCGTGTTCGTCGTGGACGATCCGGAGCTCGAGCCGAACATGGTGGCGCAGGTCCTGCGCCCGGGCTTCACGCTCCACGGCCGCGTCGTCCGACCGGCCCACGTGGCGGTGACGCGCGCCGCCGAGGCCCAACCCGAGACCGGCGTCTAGGCCCGAGACGGGGAAACGGAAGAAGACTGAACATGCCCACCTACGACTACGAATGCCAGGCCTGCGACCACAAGTTCGAGCGGTGGCAGGAGATGAGCGCCCGGAAGCTCCGCACGTGCCCGGAGTGCGGCAAGCGCAAGCTGGTGCGCCTGGTCGGCGCCGGGGCGGGCGTGATCTTCCGAGGATCCGGCTTCTACGAGACCGACTACAAGCGCAAGCAGTCCCCGAAGCCCTCGACCTCCTCGTCATCCTCCTCGACGTCCTCGACCTCCTCCGACACGAAGGACGGGAAGGCCTCCGCT
>JAUXCH010000586.1 GCA_030618975.1 Planctomycetia bacterium | reverse complement strand
TCGAGGGCCAGGTCACGAAGGACGCCGCGGGCAACTACGTCGTCCTCTCCGCGGCGGGCGAGGTGGTCCTGAAGCCCGACCGGGTCGCGGGCGTGAAGACGGGGGAGGGGCCGCGCGTCCGGCTGGCGAAGAAGCGCGCCGCCCTGGCCGCGGGCGACGCGAACGGCTTCTACCGCCTCGCCCTCGAGGCGGAGGCCGCGGGCCTGACCGACGTCGCCCGCGAGGCGTACGAGGTCGTGGTCGGCCTCGCGCCCGACCACGCCGCCGCGCGGCGCGCGCTCGGCCACGAACGGGTCGACGGGGTCTGGATGTCCTCCGGAGCCGCCCATCGCAAGCGCGGGCTCGTGCTCTTCGAGGGCCGGTGGCGGCTCCCGGCCGAGGTCGAGGCCGCGGCCAAGAGTGAGGGAGCCCCCGTCCTGAGGACGCCCTCGGACGACGCGCGGACGCGGTCCGTGCTCCGCACGTGGGCGACCGCCGAGGCGCCCTTGGCCCGGGCGGCCCGGGTGGCGCTGGCCGCCGCCCCCCGCGAGCGACGCCTCCGCGCGTCGCTCGGGACCCTGTACGACCGTGATCCCCGCGTCCGCGCGGCGTCCGCGCGCATGCTCGGCGAGATCGGGGACGAGGCCGCTCTGCGTCCGCTCGTCTTCTCCGGCGCGCGGGACGTGGACGAGGACGTGCGGCGCGAAGCCGTGCTCGCCGCCGCGTCCTTCGGGCACGACGACACCGCGATTCCCTTCATCCGCGCCCTCGGCAGCCAGAACCTGAGGCTCGTCGCGAACGCCGCCGAGGCCCTCGCCGACCTCGGCGACCGGCGCGCCCTCGCCTTCATCGTCAAGCGGCTGACGAGCCACGGCAGCTCGGCGCGCGCGTTCGTGTCGTTCGTGTCGCAGGTGTCGTACGTCCGCGACTACGACGTCGAGATCGCGCAGGCGAGCAACATCGCGAACCCCGACGTGGCCACGATCCTGGACGGCGTCGTGCTGGACGTGCGCGTGATCGACGCGGGCTACACGAAGACGTGGATCGAGCCCATCCTGGTCGGTGCCGCGTCCGGACTCGCGGGGCGTCGCTTCGCGAACCGCGACGAGGTGCTCGCGTGGTACGCGGAGGCAGGCGACGACCTGCCGACGTTCCCGCCCGCCGGTGGGCCGGGCCGGCGCCACAAGCGCCAGGGCAAGGTCCTCGGCGCGGTGGAGCCCCGCTGAGGGGATCGGGGAGCCGGGAGCCTCGCTGAGAGCTAGCTCTCCTCCGTCGTCGCGGCCTCGTCGCCGTTCGCCGCCTCGTCCTCCTTGTCCTCGGCGGCCTTCCGCGAGCGGACCTTGAACACGGTCCGGACCTTGGGCAGCCCCATCACGGAGTCCCCCTCCTCCCAGCGCTCTTCCTCCTGCAGCTTCAGGATGCGCTCCCAGCGGGTGAGGACGCTCCGCTTGCGGGCGAGGGTGTTCTTCAGCTTCAGGCTCTGGTGGATCGACATGGCTGTGCTCGTGGGAGAAGGCGGACCGTGCGGCCCCGAAGCGGCCGGAAATCCGAGTCGAGCCGCACAGTATTGCCGGGAGGGCGGCCCCCGTCCCCTAAAAGCGGCCCCCGTTCCCCAAAAGCCCGGCAAGGCCCGCAGGGCTCAGCGGTCGACGCGGACGATCTCCTCGAGGGAGAAGGGCCAGGTGCCCTGGACGTTCAGGTACCCCAGGTTGTGCTCCCGGAGCACCCTCCGGGCTGCCTCCTCCGAGGTGAAGGGCCCGTAGTGGACGAAGAAGAAGCCCCGCTCGCCCTCGGTGACCTGCAGGTCGGCGGGGCGGAACCCGTGGAGCCGGACCAGGTCCTCCTTGAGGAGATCGGGGTCGACGTCCTGGTCGCGGAGGAGGTCGCGGCGCGGGACGCGGCCCTGGATGTAGAAGGCGGCGGCCGGGCGGCCCGTCCCGCTCTCCAGGGACAGCGAGGTCGAGTCGGCAAGCGGCCCGCCCCGGCGGCCCACCCCGAGGCCGACGGTGAACGCGAGGACGAGCAGCAGCACCATCACGCAGGACGCCAGCAGGACCTGGCGAGGGCCGAGGACGAGCCCCTCGAACGCCGACAGCCAACCGCCGTGTCCTCTCGTCTTCGTCCTCTTCCGCGGCTTCTTCCGCGGCTTCCCGGAGCGTCCCTTGGCGGCGTGCTCGCCCGCGCGCGGGCCGCGGAACATGTCGAGGAGGTCGGTGGACCGTCTTGCCATCGTGCTCCCGTGCTGCGGTACTGCCGTGCCGCCGTCGTGTCGCGCGCATCCTACATGGAGACGACGCGATCACCGCGCGGCCCTCAAGACACGAGGTCGGACGGCGCGCCCGCTGTATTGAGCCCGCCTTCTTCCTGCGCGTCCTTCGACGCGCGCATGCGCGGCGCGACCTCGGCCGCGAGTCGCAGCGCTTCGCGCAGCGAGGACGCCACCGCGACGCCTCGGCCGGCGAGGTCGAATGCGGTGCCGTGGTCCACCGACGTGCGCACGTAGGGCAGCCCCAGCGTCACGTTGACGCCGCGTCGCCAGGCGATCGCCTTCACGGCCGGGAGCGCCTGGTCGTGGTACATCGCCAGCACCGCGTCCCAACGTCCCTCGGCCGCCGCGGGGATGCACGCGTCGGCGGGCAGGGGTCCGTGGGCGTCGATGCCCCGCCGGCGTGCCTCCGACACGGCGGGCTCGATCACGTCGATCTCCTCGCGGCCGAAGAGCCCCCCCTCGCCCGCGTGGGGGTTGAGACCGGCGACGGCGAGGCGGGGCCTGCCGGGACCGAACCCGAACCCGAACCCACGCGCCAGCTCGCGGTCGAGCAGCACGAGGTCCTCGACCAGTCCGGCCGTCGTGAGCAGGCCCGGAACCTCGTGGAGCGGTACGTGGATGGTCGCGAGCGCCGTCCTCAGGCGCCCCCCGACGAGCAGCATCAGCACGCGGTCGACGCACGCGGCGTCGCGGAGCGCCTCGGTGTGTCCGGGGTGCGCGACGCCGGCGCGTCGCCAGGCCTCCTTGTGGATCGGGCCCGTCACGAGGCCGTCGACGACGCCCGTGGCGGCGAGGCGGGCCCCCTCGAGGACCCACCGGTGGGAGGCGGCGCCCGCCGCCGCGTCGATCCGGCCGAGCGCGGGCAGGGGAGCCAGGGGCGGCAGCGGTTCCCAGAGGCAGACCTCGAGGTCGGAGGACGCCGCCTCCTCCGGTCCCGAGACCACAGGCGGAAGCCGGGCCGCCCCGTCCAGGGCGCGCCGCGCGCGCTCCAGCACCCCCGCGTCCCCGAGCACGAGGAGCCGGGCCGGCAGGTCGCCCTCGGCGAGCAACCGCATCAGGATCTCCGGGCCGATGCCCGCCGGGTCGCCGAGGGAGAGGGCCAGGAGAGGGCGGGTCACGAGGGAGTCCTTTCCCCCCGCGTGGGGGTTCGCCGGTGCAGTGCCGCGTCGAGGGGCAGGAGCAGGAGGGCCAGCGCCAGCAGGATCGGCCAGAGCGGCGTCGGGTCCGGCAAGCGGCCGGGCGGGAGGAGCAGGGGCCCGTCGTTTTCCAGGGCGGCCGGTCCGAGCGCGCCGGCCAGCGCCTCGGCGTCGCCCGAGCGGGGCGCGGTGGTCGGCGGCAGGCCCGCCAGGTAGGTGAGCGGGGCGGAGGGCTCGGTACCGTTCGTCGGGACGAGCCGCAAGACGGCCGCGGTGCCGGGTTCCACGGCCGGCAGCTGGACGCCCTGGCCCGGTAGGAGGGTGCCCAGGTCCCGTGGGCCCGCCGCGTCGGTCCAGGTCACGCGCACCGCCACGGCTGCCTCGGTCCCCGTCGCGGCCGGGTCGAGGACCAGGCGCTCGCCGTCGGGCGACCGCACGATGCGACCGGTGGGTGCGGTCTCGAAGGCCCCCTTCGGCGCGCGCACGGACCGTACGCCCTGGACGAGGACCCGCCCCAGACCCGCCCACGCC
>JAUXCH010000702.1 GCA_030618975.1 Planctomycetia bacterium | reverse complement strand
GTGAGATCCGCCCATGATCGCCAAGATCCTCCAAGCCGTCTTCGGGCGGCGCACCGACCGCGTGATCCGCAAGATCGTGCTCCCGATCGTGGAGCGCATCAACCGTCTCGAGCCGGAGTTCGAGAGGCTTTCGGACGAGGCCCTCCGCGGGAAGACGGAGGAGTTCCGGCGCCGCCTCGCGGAGGGCGACGAGACGCTCGATGACCTGATGCCCGAGGCCTTCGCAGCCTGCCGCGAGGCCAGCAAGCGAGCCTTGGGCCAGCGCCACTACGACGTCCAGCTGATCGGCGGCTGGGTCCTGCACAAGGGCATGATCGCCGAGATGGTCACGGGCGAGGGGAAGACGCTCGTCGCCACGCTGGCCGTCTACCTGAACGCCCTGACGGGCAAGGGCGTCCACCTGATCACGGTGAACGACTACCTGGCACGCCGCGACGCGGACTGGATGCGCCCGGTCTACGAGGCGCTGGGCCTCACGGTCGGCGCCATCCAGGCGCCGATGTCGAACGAGGAGCGGATCCCTCTCTACCAGGCGGACGTCACCTACGGGACGAACAGCGAATTCGGCTTCGACTACCTGCGCGACAACATGAAGGTCCGGAAGGAGTCCCAGGTCCAGCGCCACCTCAACTACGCCATCGTCGACGAGGTGGACTCGATCCTGATCGACGAGGCCCGGACGCCCCTCATCATCAGTGGCCCGTCCGAGGACGACCGCGCCAAGTACGTGGAGGCCGACGTCGTCGCCCGGCAGCTGAAACCCGCCGAGGATTTCGAGATCAAGGAGAAGGAGCACCAGTGCGTGCTCACCGACGAGGGGCAGGAGAAGGCCGAGAAGCTGGCTGGCGTCGACTTCTGGGAGGCCGGGGAGAGCGACTGGCCGCACCTCCTCGAGCAGTCCCTGCGCGCGCACCACATCTACAAGCTCGACAAGGACTACGTCGCCAAGGACGGTGACATCATCATCGTCGACGAGTTCACGGGCCGGCTGATGGAGGGGCGGCGTTGGTCGGACGGCCTCCATCAAGCGGTCGAGGCGAAGGAGGGCATCCGCCCGCGCGCGGAGAACCAGACGCTCGCCACGATCACCTACCAGAACTTCTTCAAGCTCTACGACAAGCTCGCGGGCATGACCGGCACGGCCATGACGGAGGCAGGGGAGTTCTGGAAGATCTACCAGCTCGACGTGATGGACATGCCGACGAACCGTACGCTCATCCGCAACGAGATGGACGATCAGATCTACCGGTCGGAGAAGGAGAAGTACGGCGCCGTCATCGACGAGGTGATCGAGATGCACAGGACGGGGAGGCCCATCCTCGTCGGCACCACGAGCATCGAGAAGTCCGAGTACCTCTCCGGCATGCTCAGTCGCCGCGGCACCGAGCACGAGGTCCTGAACGCGAAGCACCACGAACGCGAGGCCCAGATCGTGGCCGAGGCGGGCCAGCCCGGACGCATCACCATCGCGACGAACATGGCGGGACGCGGCACCGACATCATCCTCGGGCCCGGCGTCACGGAGGCCGGGGGCCTCCACATCGTGGGCACGGAGCGCCACGAGTCGCGGCGCGTCGACAACCAGCTACGCGGTCGCGCGGGCCGGCAGGGCGATCCGGGATCGAGCCAGTTCTTCCTCAGCCTGCAGGACGACCTGATGCGGATCTTCGCGCCCGAGTGGGTCGCCCGCTTCCTCGGTCGCATCGGCATGGACACGGGCGAGGCGATCGTGCACCCGATGGTGACGCGTGCCATCACGAAGGCGCAGAAGAAGGTCGAAGGCCGCAACTTCGAGATCCGCAAGAACCTCCTCGAGTACGACGAGGTGATGGACATCCAGCGCAAGGAGGTCTACGGCCTGCGGCAGGCGCTCCTCGAAGGTGACGTGAAGCAGCAGCGCGAGGTCCTCGAGGATTTCATCGACGTGGTCGTCGGCAAGAGCGTGGACGGGCTGCTCGGGAAGGACGTGCCCGCGTCGGAGCGAGACGCCCAGCAGGTCGTGGACGCGTTTCTGCACCACTTCCGCCTGCAGGCCGATCCCGACCGGATCGACCCACAGGATGCCGACGGCGCGAGGGCGTACCTCGTCGGACTGGTGAACGAGACGTGGAAGGACGCCGAGTCGGAGCAGGGCCCCGAGATGATGCGTTACGTCGAGCGTTACCTGCTGCTCGACGCGATCGACTCGCGGTGGAAGGAGCACCTCCACGCGATGGACGGTCTGAAGACCGGCATCGGCCTGCGCGGGTACGGCCAGATCGATCCCAAGGTGGCCTTCAAGATCGAGGGCCACCGCATGTACGGAGAGATGCTGGACGAGATCCGCCAGGCCGTCACCCAGAAGATGCTCTGGGTGCGGCTGACGACGGAAGCGGAACAGCAGCTGTCCAACCGGTGGAGCGGGGCCGAGGCCAACGCGCCCACCGAGTTCGGCACGGGCGTGACCGCGGGAGGGTCCATTCCGACGACCAGCGCCGCCGACGGGGAGGGCCCGCCTCCCGGATACACGGGGCCCGTCGCGCCGATCCGCCGCAAGACGCCGAAGGTGGGCCGGAACGATCCGTGTCCGTGCGGGTCCGGCAAGAAGTACAAGAAGTGCCATGGCCGGGGCGAGTGACGGCCGCGTCCCCACACGGTTGCTACGCTGGGCCATGAACGCCTTCTACGGCGCGTTCACCGTCGTCCTGACGCCGTACACGGTGGCGCGCTTCGTGCGCGACCACAAGACCCGCTCGCGGTGGAAGGCCTATGCAAAGGACCTTCCCGAGCGGTACCACCCGCGGCGCCCGCGACTGGGCACCCGGCCCTGCGTGTGGGTGCACGGTGTGTCCGTGGGCGAGATCAAGTCCGTGGCGCAGCTGGTCGAGGCGATCGAGGCCTCGTACCCGGAGGTCGAGGTGATCCTCTCGGTGAGCACCGACACCGGTCGCCGCGTGGCGCGCGCGCGCTATCCGGGCCTGCGTGTGGAGTTCTATCCGCCGGACCTCTCGTGGATCGTCGAGGACGCGCTCGACGCCTTGCGTCCGGACCTGGTGATCCTCGTGGAGAGTGGGTTCTGGCCCACGTTCATCGGCATGGCCAACGAGCGGGGCGCACCGGTCGCCGCGTGGCGCGCGCGCGCTATCCGGGCCTGCGTGTGG
>JAUXCH010000256.1 GCA_030618975.1 Planctomycetia bacterium | reverse complement strand
ATGGTGGGCGTGTACTCCCGCGATCGCCGCGTCGAGATCCGTGAGGGCGACGCCTTCCTCGGCGGCGCCGTGTTCACGGCCGACCTGTCCCGCGGGACCTGCGCCGTTTCCGCGCGTCTCGTCCGGCTCGTGTGCGCCAACGGCATGATCCTCCCGCCTCGGGCCGCCGAGGGCGTGCAGGCCTACGAGCGCTCGCCTCTGGGCGACACGCGGGGCAGCATCGAGGAGACCGTGCGCAGTGCGTTCTCGGGTCAGGTCCTCCAGCAGAGCGTCCACCTTCTCGGTCCGGCCGCCTCGTGGCACGTGACCTACCCCCTCGCTACGCTCGCGCAGCTCGACGTCGCCCTCGACGAGGAAACCGCCCGCCGCGTGCTCGAGGAGTTCCAGGCCTCGGACGACTACACCGTCTACGGCACGGTGAACGCCCTGTCGCAGACCGCGCGGGAGACGACGAACCTGCGCAAGCGACTCGACCTGGAGACCCAGGCCGGCGGACTGCTGCCCCGCTTGGAGCTCCTGGCCCCGCAGTTCCTCTCGCAGGTGCCGCTGAGTTCCCCCGAGACCACACCCGAGAGCGATCCCGTCCGCAGCTGACGCAGCGGTTCGGCTACACTCCGCCTCGCCGGGAGCACGGCAGGGAGGGTGGTCATGCGGAGAATCGTGGCAGGCTTGACGTTGCTGGTCCTCGTCGCGGGGTGCGGCGACAAGGCGGACCCCGAGGCGCCGCCGGTTCGCGAACCCGTCCGCCCGGCTACGCAGCAGCCGAAGGAGTTCCTGCCGCGGCTCACCGACGCGCACCTCCCGCCCCCGCTGGCAGGCCTCGTCCCCGGATCCTCGACCACAGAGGACGTCCTCGCCAGGTTCCCGGACCTCGAGACCGACAAGGACAAGTCCCTCGGGGGGACGATGGTGGTTCAGTACAACGGCCATCCCGCCGTCGCACTGCGCCTGCCCTACAACGTGAAGTCCGGTCCCCGTGCGCGCCCGGACGGCATCGAGGAGTTGAACCTCTATCTCGTCCCCGACGAGACCGGCGAGCCGCGCGTCTGGTCCCTGCGTCTCGTCCTGGATCCCCGCGGCGGTGAGACGCTCTGCGCCTGGCTCCACGAGGCGATCGGCAGCGATCCCGAGTCGATGGTCTGCCCCGGCAGCAACCGAAGCCTCGGTCACGTAGGCAAGTCCGAGGACGCGGGGGTCTACTGCATCGGCACGCCGGACGGGAAGGCGGGCATCCTGGTCGAGTGCCGCACGACCTCCAAGGGCTTCAGCGAGATCGAGTACGACCTGCTCCGTCCGCCCGCCGCGCGGTGATCGCGAACAGTCCGTCCTCGCCTGTGACGTCGTCGCCCGTGAGCGAGGGGTGGAAGCGGACGTCCTCGAACTCGAACCCCGCGCTCTCGAGCAGACGCCGGTAGCCCTCGAGGTCGTCGTACGCCTGGACCGTCTGCGCGTGCCGTTCGACCTGCGCCGAGCGCGCATCGACGATCCACCACCGGGTGGTGGCCGTCAGGGTCGCGTCGTCCCAAGAGGATTCCTCGAGTTGCAGGTACGGCTCGTCGCCGAACAGTCCCGATGTGTGAGTCGAGAAGCTGGATCCGGCGCGACCCGCTTGCTGCAAGACTTCGAGGGTGTGCGCCTCGAGCAGGAGCATCCCGCCGGGCGCCAGTGCCTCGCGTGTCCGGAGCAGGAGCGCCCGCGCGTCCTCGGGCCGAAACACGTTGATCTCTCCGAACAGGAACATCGCGAGCCCGTACCCCTCGCCGAGGTCCGCCTCCCGCACGTCGCCCAGCACGTAGCGGCAGTCGAGCGACGCCTCGGTCGCACGTTCCCGCGCGTACCCGATCGATGCGGGCGAGACGGCGATGCCGGCGCACGCGTGCCCGAGTCGAGCCAGGCGCGACGCATAGAGGCCCGGACCGCACCCGAGATCGAGAATGCGCGTCGGATGCCCCTCGAGCAGGGCGGTCTGGATCCAGACCACGTGCCGATCGATCGTCGCCTCACGCCGACTCGCCAGGTCGTGGTCCTGCGTGAGGTGCTCGGCGAGCATGCGCCCGCTGAAACCCGGCTCGTGCCAGGGAATCTTCTCCCCGTCCACCCACGGTGCAGGCGGGCTGGATCGCCGGACGAGATCCATCAGGTCCATCGCGCGTCTCCGGAGGGAGGGGCATACTACGGAGGATTCGCCGAAACGTTTCGCTCGTCGTCTCGGAGTATCTTGCGGACGACGCGGATGCACAGCGACGCAGACCTCTACCGCCGGTGGCTCGAGGCGCACGACGAGCGTGCGTTCGCGGATCTCGCACGCCGCCACGCCAACCTCGTCTTCGACGTGGCCTGGCGCGCGGGCGGGGATCGCCACCTCGCGGAGGACGCCCTCCAGGAGGCGCTGCTGAGGCTCGCAAGCGACGGCACGGACCGGCCCCTCCTCGTCGGCGTGCGCGCCTGGCTCGCGAGGTTGGCCATCTCGAAGGCCCTCAACGCCCGTGCGTCCTCGCGCGCCCGCACCCGGCGGGAGCGCAAGGCGGCAGCCCAACGCGCGGAGGCGAGAATGACGGACGAGGCGGACAAGGCGCGGGAGGCCGTGGCCGAGGCGCTGGCGCTGTGCAAGCGAGACGACGCGGCGCTGCTCTCGATGCGCCACGTCCACGGCCTCGCGTACGGCGAGCTGGCCGCCGTCCTGGGCGTCGCCGAGGCGACGGCGCGCGTGCGCGTGCACCGCGCGCTCGTCCGGCTCCGCAAGACCGTGCGCCAGAACGACCTCGATGAGCGGGCGCTTGCGGGCCTCGTCGCCGCGGTCCCGCCGCACACGGCGTCCGCTGCGGCCGTCGAGTCGATGATCGCGGCCGCCGTCGGCGGCACGGCCACCGCGACTGCCGGTGCGGCGACCCTGACCGTCGCTCCGTGGATCCCACGCGCCCTGGCCGTCGCGGGCCTGGCGCTTCTCGCGGTCGGCAGCGCGGGCCTCCTGTGGTGGGCCTTCGTCGCAGGGCGGTCGGAGGTCCCGTCGCCACGCGTGGAGCGAGCGGCCGCGCCCGAGGCGACCGGGGAGACGACGCTGCGTGGCCGCTCGGTGACCGGCGCCGGCGAGACCGCACTGGCGACGGTACCTGGGGAGACGGTACCTGCGGCGAAGCCGACCTGGGTGCCTCCCGCCCCGGAGAAGGCGCTCCCCGATCTCGAGATCGATCGCGCGCTGCACCCTGCCGACGGAGCCACTCCCTTGCGCGTACGACTCCTCCTGGTCCACGCCGACGGCACGGAGGAAAAGCTCCCCATCACGGAGATCGCGCATTGCGGCGCGACGTACTCGGGAGAGGCGCTGGATCGGGAGACCCTGTCGGACGTCTTCTCCTTCCTCCGCATGCGTCCGGGCCGCATCGTCACCTTCGCCACGCGGGACGACCGGGCTGCGTTTCGCCGGATCTCGGCCGTCGTGCCCGAGCTTCCGGCCGAGATCGTCATCCGGATCCCAGAGACGGGGACCCTCGCGAGCCACGACCTCGCGCTCGAGGTCGTGGACGCGGAGAGTGGCCAACCCATCCCCGAGGCCTCGCTCGAGTGGGGGAGCGGAGCGGGTCGCGCGGCCCGTGTGCCCGCCGACCGCAGCGGTCGGATCCCGGTCCGGATCCCCGAGGGTGCGTCGTGGGGCGGCGACGACGAACCGCTGCTGCTCCGGTTCGACGCCGCCGAGTGCGTCGTGCACGCTCCCGGCTACTTCGCCTTCGGGGATCCGTGGGGCATGAAGGAGTCCGTTCCCTGCGTACGGGCAAGGGACCTCGCAACTTGGATGGAGCGCGGCATCAAGAGGATTGCGCTCGAGCCCATTCCGGAGGACACGGGGTTGACGGAGCGGACGGTCCGGATCCTCGACGCAGAGGGTCGACCGGCCGAGGGCGCCTACGTCCTCGTGATCCAACCGGTGCTCCGGGAGTACCCGTTCTTCTGGCAGCGCCCTCAGGATGGGTTCCGGCGCGCCGACGAGGAGGGGCGGCTCGCGTTCCCCATGAGTCGCGCGGTCGGTCTCGAGGTGCGCGTCGACCGGGTGCCCGTCGCCGCCTGGGCCCTGTCCGACGAGGCCTGGCCCGAGGACGGGCATCGCGTACTGCGCCTTCCACCGATCGCCGAGGCGGAGCTCGTCGTCAAGGGGCTGCCGGAGGGGACCGGCCGCTGGGCGCGCGATCCGCTCGGCGCCAAGCGTACCCCCCGCGACGATCCGGCCTTCCCCGCGGTCTACGACCCGCAGGCGCGGGCGCTCCTCGACCGGAAGAACGCGGTGCTCCCGGCCATGGTCGTCGACATGGCTCGCGGAGACCTCGTGTCCCCGAGGTCCACGATGCGGCTGCCGCTGCCCGTCGGTCAGGAGTTCACGCTTCACCTGTGGGCGGGCGGCGAGCATCGCACCTGGGCGGTGAAGGCGGACGAGCCGGGTCCGCTTCGCCTGACCCGCGCGTGGAACGACCTTCCGAAGGCGCCCTGAATTCCATGCGTGCCGCCGTTCAGGCGCGCGGCGGCGAGAACAGTTCGTCCACGACGAGCACGAAGCCGGGTACGGCGTCAGAGCGAGCCTCGTCGCCGGTCCGTGCGAGAAGCCGGCCGGTGGGAGTTCGCACCTCGATCGTCCGGTCCGTGGGATCGACGAGCCACACCTCGTCCACGCCGATGCCCAGGAGGCGATCGGCCTTGACGTCCCGGTCGCGACTGCGCGTCGAGGGCGACAGCACTTCGACGGCCAGGAGGGGTACGCCGACGTACGGGGAGTCGTCGTCGGCCGGACTGTCCAGGACGACCACGTCCGGCTGGAACACGTTCTCGTCGTCGATCGCGACGTCCGCCGGGGTGTCCGGGACGCGATCCGGTCCGACGAGAGCCAACAGGGCGTGCCGGATGCGCGCCCCAAGGCGCTGGTGACCGTAGGTGGGGGACGGCTCCTTCACGAGCTGTCCCTGGATCAACTGGGCGGGATAGCCCTCGGGGAGCCGGTCCCAGTCGGTGCGGGTGAAGGGGGCTTGCATGGTTCTCATACAATAGTACCGCGCGAGGGCACCCAGTGGTCACAGCCTTTTTCCATGCCCTGCTGGGAGGTCATTTCGTTGGTTGTGATCGGTCGCCCGTCTCGCGCGGTACTCTGGCACGAGCACGATGCAGGAGTCATTCACCTCTGCGGACTACGCACGGTTGCCGGAGGGCTACCCGGCACAGCTGATCGAGGGCTGCCTGGTCAAGGACGAGGCGCCGACCTACGGGCACCAGCGGATCCAGAGCTGGCTTCACGCGGTGCTGGTTCGCTTTGTGGATCCGGACCTTGCGCTCCTGTCACCGGTCGACGTGGTGCTGAGCGAGCACGACGTGTACCAGCCCGATCTCGTGGTCCTGGAGAGGGCGCCTCAGAGAACGGATCGCAACGTGGGGATCCCGCTCCTCGCAATCGAGGTGCTCTCGCCCTCCACCTCGAAGCGAGACCGCGAGGTCAAGACCGGGCACCTCCTCGCTGCGGGTGTCGCGGAGGTCTGGCTCGTCGATCCCGAGCAGGAGGTCGTCGAGGTCCACACCACGTCCGGCGTACGCGAGGCCCGCGGCGCCGCCTCGATCGCCTCCCGTGTGGTTCCCGACTTCGTGGTGGTTCCTGACGACCTGCTGCGATAGCGCGGACCGTGCGCTCTGCATCCCCTATCTGCTCGAAGGCGCGGTCACCGTCGAGCACGATCTCGAGGCCCCGGAAGGCTCCCTCGAGGCCCGTCGAGAGGGCCTGCCCCGTGCGTGAACCCCGCCTCGGGGGCCGAGTGTGACCGGTCGACGGTCTCGTGCGGTACTCTGGTATGAGCACCATGGAAAAGTCCTTCACCCGTGCGGATTACGACCTGCTCCCCGAGGGCTACCCGGTACAGCTGATCGAGGGCTGTCTGATCAGGGAGCCGGCCCCGACCTACGGACATCAGCGAACCCTGAGCCTCCTGTACAGCGCGCTGGTCCGCCTCCTGGACCCAGGTCTGGTGTTGCCCGCTCCCGCGGACGTCGTGCTGGGCGAGCACGACGTGTACCAGCCCGACATCGTGGTCCTGGAGAAGGCCCCTCCGAGAACGGAGCACAACGTGGGGATCCCGCTCCTCGCAATCGAGGTGCTCTCGCCCTCCACCTCGCGGCGAGACCGCGAGGTCAAGACCGGGCACCTCCTCGCTGCGGGTGTCGCGGAGGTCTGGCTCATCGATCCCGAGCAGGAGGTCGTCGAGGTCCACACCACGTCCGGCGTACGCGAGGCCCGCGGCGCCGCCTCGATTGCCTCCCAGGTGGTTCCCGGCTTCGTCGTGGTTCCGGACGACCTGCTGCGGTAGCGCCAACGGTGCCTCGGCCCGCGCGGTCTTGGAGTGGGAGACTGCTATGCTGCACCAAGTGCCCACGAAGAGGATCACCGCCGAGGATGTCCTGAGGGCGAACGGCCCGTGGCGCAACTGTGAGATCTGGGACGGCTCGGCCGTGGTTCGCGACCCGTCGGGAGGTAGGGCGGAGGCCGTCGCGGCGCGCATCGTGGTGCCGCTCGGCGTGCACGTACGGGAGCGCGACCTCGGCTGGGTATTCCTGAGCAGCCAGGGCTTCCTCCTCGCACGAAGCCCCGATCGCCTGCTCGCCGCCGACGGCGCGTATCTCTCGAAGGCACGCCTTCCCGTCCTACCGCGTCGCGGCTTCATCCCCATGGCTCCCGACTTCGCGATCGAGGTGCGATCGCCTGACGACACGTGGGAGGCGACGGTCGAGAAGTGCGGCATCTGGATCGCGCACGGCGCCGGCGTCGTCTGGGCGGTGGACCCCGACGAGGAGAAGGTCGCCGTCTTCCGTGGGGTTGGGGAGAGCGAGGTCCTCGAGCGGGTCGGCCAGGCGGAAGCGCGCCCCGTGCTTCCCGGGTTCGGCGTGGATCTCGCAGATCTCTTCGGCGGTCTCGGTCCGTAGGCAGACGCCCGCGGAGAGAGGCAGCTCCCCAGCCGCCGACGGCGCCACCGAGCCGCGTCAACCGGCTTGCTGTACGCCCATGGATATGGCAGCCTAGGCATTCCCAT
>JAUXCH010000956.1 GCA_030618975.1 Planctomycetia bacterium | reverse complement strand
CTGTAGTCGAGAAGTCCCGGGGCCCGGGCGACTCCGCCGCTGCCGGCGGGCAAACCGGTCACACTTCTGTCCAGTTGGCGGCGAAATCGGAAAGGAATCCGGCCGGTATGGGTACGGGCGTGAGGAGGCAGGGGCGTGAGGACGCCAAAGGCCGGGCGGCGCCGCTGGGGAACGAAGAATCCGATCAGCGCGCTTCGTCGTCCCCTGGCCCCCTGACCGTGATGGAGTCGGCCGGTTGGCTGAACTTCGCCATCCTGTGGCTGACGATGCCGATCTCGTCCTGCAGGATGCGCTTCGCGACGGCATACCGCTCGAAGACGGTGTCGTTATCGGGCGTCACGCCCTCCACGAGCCACCCGTGGACGTCCGCGCAGGCGGGCACGTGGCAGAGGAGTCGAGCCGCTTCGTCGTAGGAGCCCGTCTTGCGGTAGGCCAGGAATGCGGCCGCAAGAAGGACATTGCGCATGTGTTCCACGGTACCCATGGTGACCCGCTCTCCGGTGGCCTGCGAGAGCCAGGTCGCTCCCGATGCGCCGCCACTGTGGCGCACGCGTCTTGCCGGGGTCTTTCCGTAGCATTACAGCATCGAAAGTCAACGGCCGGCGCGGTCCCCGTCCTCCTCGGTGCCCCGCCACTGGCCGCATTCCCCGCACGCGCCGCAAGCCCCGCGCCTCATCGGGTAGACGACGAACTACGGTCCCCCGGACTCGGTCTCGCCGGTCGGTTGCTCCTCGGCTCCGAGCACCTGCGCCAACGCCCGTCTCGGGCGAACTACCTGCGCGCCCCCCCTCCCGGGACGCCGCGGTCAGCTTGGCCGCGGCAGCGCGCAGTCCACGCTCTCGGTCCCTGCGCACCACGAGCAGCGCCACCCGAGGCGTCGGTCCCTCTTGTTCTCGGAGCCGGAGTGTGCGAACCTCTCTCCAGACCGAGTCATGGGGAATCACGACACGGCATTCCGCTGTCAGCGCGTGCGTCCGCACCGACGCGCTCGCGGTCCGTCTGCAGCCGCACCGGTCCTGATCCTCCTCGCCGTCACCCTCCCGCTGCTCCTGCCGGGCCGCGGTCTGGCTGAACCCTCGGACGGCTGGGATGCCGTCGAGACGCTCGAGGCGTCGCACCGTGATGCACTGGTCGAGCTCTTCAAGTGGTGTCGCCGCACGCGGCTCAACCAGACTTCCGACGAGGTCGCGAAGGAACTTCTCTCGCTCGACCCGGACCACGGCTCCGCGCGCCGTTGGCTCGGCTTCAAGCGCCGGGACGGCGAGTGGCAGCCTCCCGAGCGCCCCAAGACGAGGCGGAACTGGAATCGATCCGCGATCGAGAAGTACCCGGCACGCCGCGCTGCGCTGGTGGGGGGGCTCGTGGGTGATTACTGGCGGGTCTACGAGCGCCTGCAGGTCCTTGGACCGGATGACGCGCGCAGGCACCTGCTCAGGCGGGCCGTCGAGCACTGGCCGACCGACCCGAGGTTCCGCACGGCGGCAGGGGAGACGCGCAAGCAGGATGGCTGGATCCTGAACGAGTCGGCAAGATCGCCTGCGATGCAGAGACGTCTGAGACGTTCAGCACTTCGGCTGGTCGAGACCGCGCCCCTCCCCGACCTGTGCGAGACGCCCGCGGTCCTACGGGGCCTGGAGTTCGATTCCCGCGGCGCCTGTACGTGCGAGGGCATCGCCGTGGCCAGCGGAACGTCCCAGACCGAAGCCATCATCGTCGCGCGGCACTGCGTAGCTGCCGAAGACCTGTTCCAACTCGTCTTCGACGTGGAAACGACGCTTCCCGAGGGCTACACGGTGGCCCTGGGAACAGGGCGCAGCGCTCTGCAGAAGATGGTCACGCAACT
>JAUXCH010000906.1 GCA_030618975.1 Planctomycetia bacterium | reverse complement strand
GGCACCGGATGATCCGTCCGCTCGTCGAGGACGAGCGCGTGATCGCCCAGCTCCAGGTCCTGAGGGGCTATCGGGCCACTCTCCGCGCGGAGCTGCGCGGCCTGAAGGTCGAGGAGCGGGAGATCCGGACCTATCCCAACGGCGACTACCTGTCGCACGTCCTCGGCCGGGCGGCGGCCTCTCCCGGCGAGGGGGAGGCGGAGGGAGGCGGATACGGTGTGGAGCGCAGGTTCCACGACGCGCTCAAGGCGGGCGAGCTGACCGTCTCGGTCCAGCGCGAGGGCGGAACGAGGCGAAGTATTCGGGCCCCGGAGGTGGTGGACCCGAGACGCGCGGCCGGACGCGATCTCCGCCTCACGTTGGACATCGTGATCCAGCACGCCCTCGAGACGGCGCTGGACGAGGTCCAGGAAACCTGGCAGCCGGCGTTCAGCACCGGCATCGTGCTCGATCCCCGGACGGGCGAGCTCCTCGCCCTCGCCAACCGCCCGACCTTCGACCCCAGAGGGCAGGCGGGCAACACGAATCACGCCGTCCAGGGGCTGTATGCGCCCGGTTCGCTCTTCAAGCCTGTCGTGGTGGCCTACGGCCTCGGCCTCGGCGTCGTGCAGCCGGACGAGCGCCTCGAGATGCCGACGCAGAAGTGGTTCCGGTGGGGTCGTAGCGCCCGCTCCGTCTCGGACGGTCACCCCACCGCGGACTGGGACGGCTGCGGCGACATCCCCCGCGTCATCGGTCACTCCTGCAACCCGGCCACCGCCGAGATCCTCTGGCGGGTCATGGAGGTCGCCGACGCGGACGGCACCACCCGACGTTCCGTGGCGCCGGTGCGGACGCTGATGGACCGGCTCGGCTTCGGCGCACCGACGGGCATCGAGCTCAGCGGCGACAAGCCCGCGCGCTACGACACCTCGCAGGGCCCATGGAATCCGCTCTATCCCACGCTCGGGTTCGCGTTCGGCCAGTCCTTCGTCATCTCGCCGCTTCGCCTGGCGTGCTGCTTCGCGGCGTTCGCGCGGGACGATGCCCGAATCGTGAAGCCCACGCTGCTTCCGGGGGACGGCGGACCCCGCCTGGACCTCCCTCCCGTGTGCCTCCACCCGTCCCACCTGGCCCTGATCCGGGAGGGCCTCGCCGGCACCGTGGACGAGGGCACGGCGGACCTCGCCTTCGCCGGCTGCCGCTACCCGGTATCCGGCAAGACGGGCACGGCGCAGATCCCCAGCACGACCTGGCAGTACGCCTCCTTCGCCGGCTTCGCCCCTCGGGAGCGTCCCCGGGTCCTCGTACTCGTAATGGCCAAGGTGGACGACCGGCTCGTCCACCCCACGACCGGGGTGCGTCCGTACGGCGGCAAGGTCGCAGCGCCCGCGGTACGCCGGGTGATCGAGGCGTCCCTCGACTACCTGGGGCCCATCGGCGAGGAGGCAGGAGCACGATGATCACGCGCGCGCCCGAGACCGTGCCCGAGACGCTGGGGGCCTGGGCCGAGCGCCTGGGCGGGGGGCTGGCGTCCGCCGATCCCGCGGCGCGCGTGACGGGTCTGGCCGACGACTCCCGGCAGGTCGAGAAGGGGTTCCTCTTCTTCGCCCGGCGCGGGGCCGTGGCCGACGGTGGGGACTGGGCGCTGGACGCCCTCGACCGGGGCGCCGTCGCGGTGGTCGTCGACCGCGCCTTCACGGCCTCCGGTCTGCCCTGCCTCGAGGTGGAAGACGTCGACGCCGCCCTCCTCGAGGCGGCCGATCTGTTCCACGGCCGGCCCCAGGACGCGCTCGACCTGGTCGGCATCACCGGCACCAAGGGCAAGACCACCACGGCCTGGCTCGTGGCGGCGGCGCTCAGGCACGCGGACGTGTGCGTGCCCACGGCGTTGCTCGGCACGATCGCGCACGAGCTCGGCGAGGGCCTCTGCGAGCCCGCGAAGAACACGACGCCCGGCGTCCTGGAGATCCGGCGCCTGCTCGCCGAGGCCCGCGACCGGGGGTGCCGGGCCGCGGTGATGGAGGTCTCGAGCCACGCCCTCGACCAGGGCCGCGTGGCCGGGCTGTCCTTCCGTTCGGGTGTCTTCACCAACCTGGGCCACGACCACCTGGACTATCACGGCG
>JAUXCH010000253.1 GCA_030618975.1 Planctomycetia bacterium | reverse complement strand
CGCCGTGTACGTTCTCCCGGATCTCGTCGCCACTCCGGGCGGCGCAGAGGACGGTGTCGACGGCGGGATGCGACAGCCCGAAGCGGTAGCACTCCGGGGCGGACAGGCCCTTTTCGTAGCCCGCTTCGGGGACCGGCTGGAGCAGCCTGCCCCACCGGGTCGCGGTGTAGGCGATGATCGCCGGGCAGTCGTCGCCGAGGGGGGCGAAGACGTCCGTCTCCGCGCCGCGGTGGGCCGCGTTGTAGCGGATCATCAGCACGTCGGGCTCGAACTCGCGTGCGAGCTTCGTGGCCAGCGTGCGCTTGTGGATGGACCACCCGAGCGCGCGTGCCTTGCCTTGCTCCACGAGCCGCTGCATCGCGGTCCACGTCCGGCCCGACAGGTACCAGCGGCCTTGGACCCACCCGAGGAGGAAGACGTCGAGCGTCTCGACGCCCAGCGCCTGCGCGTGCTTCGCCCAGGCGCGGGGGATGCTCCAGCCGAACGGCACGCTCGCCATGGAGATCAGGACCAGATCGTCGCGGTGGCCCGAGGCGATCAGTCGCCCGATCCCTTCGCACACCTCCGCGTGCAACGAGGTGACGAAGAAGGTGTTGATGCCGTGCTCGTGGTACGCGCGCTCGACGTCGTCCGCCCGCAGCTCCGGCCCCTTGGGCGCCGAACCGCGGACGGCGCCCGCGGCGAGGGCCAGGGGCGTCACCTGGAGGCCCGTGTTTCCCAACGGGCGCCGCTCGAGTCGATCCGTCGCGCTCATGGCCCGCAGTGTGCCAACCGGCGAGGCGAAGCGGGAGGCTTTCTCGTGAGACCTACCGGGTCAGCGGGCGGGGCGTCGTCATCGCGTCCGGCGAGAGGATCGCCTCCACCTGGTCCTCGTCGAGGTCGCCGGCCGCGAGCAGGATCTCGCGAACGGAACGGCCCGTCGCGAGCGCCTCCTGGGCCACCTGCGACGCGCGTTCGTAGCCCAGGGCGGGCACGACGGCCGTCACGACGCCGATCGACTGCTCCACCAGGGCGCGGCAGTGCTCGCGGTTGGCGGTGATGCCCCGGATGCAGCGCTTGGTGAGCGTCCGGACCGCGGCGGTCATCATGTCGAGCGACTCGAACAGGTTGAAGGTGAGGACCGGCTCCATCACGTTGAGCTGGAGCTGTCCGGCCTCGGCCGCGAGCGTGATCGTCAGGTCGTTGCCGATGACCTGGAAGGCGACCTGGTTCATCACCTCCGGGATCACGGGGTTGACCTTGCCCGGCATGATGGACGAGCCCGGCTGCACGGCGGGAAGGTTGATCTCGTTGAGCCCGCAGCGCGGGCCCGAGGACAGCAGCCTCAGGTCGTTGCACAGCTTGCTCAGCTTGACGACGATCCGCTTGAGGGTGCCCGAGAACATGACGAAGGCGCCGGTGTCCGGCGTGGCCTCCACGAGGTTCTCGGCGAGCTGGACGTCGAGGCCGCTGATGGCCCTGAGCTCGGTCACCGCGCGCTCCGGATAGCGCGGGTCGGCGTTGATCCCCGTACCGATCGCCGTGCCGCCGAGGTTCACCTCGAGCAGGAGCCGGGAGACCTCCTCCAGCCGCGTGATGTCCTCCGTGGTCGTCACGGCGAAGGCCTCGAACTCCTGGCCGAGCATCATGGGGACGGCGTCCTGGAGCTGCGTGCGTCCCATCTTGAGGACGTCGGCGAACTCGCTCGCCTTCGCACGCAGCGCGTCCACGAGGTCGCGCAGCGCGTCGGCGAGCTCCTGCTGTTGGAGCGTCGTCGCGACGAGCACCGCCGTGGGGTACGCGTCGTTCGTGGACTGGGAGAGGTTGACGTGGTTGTTCGGGTGGCAGTGCGCGTAGTCGCCTCGCTCGTGGCCCAGGATCTCGAGCGCCCGGTTGGCGATCACTTCGTTGGCGTTCATGTTCGTGGAGGTGCCGGCGCCGCCTTGGACCACGTCGACGAGGAAGTGGCCGTGCCAGTGACCGCGGATGATTTCCTTGCACGCCCGGTCGATGGCGTCGGCGACGTCCTCCGGCAGCAGGCCCAGGCTCCGGTTCGCGCGCGCCGCCGCCTGCTTGACCATGGCCAGGGCACGCACGAGGTGGGGAAAGTGCGCGATGCGGATCCCGGTGATGGGGAAGTTCTCGATGGCGCGAAGCGTCTGGATGCCGTAGCGCGCGTCCTCGGGGACCTCGCGCTCGCCCAGGAGATCGTGCTCGAGCCGCATCGTGCCCGGGCGGTAGACCTGGTCCCAGCCGAAGCGGCGGTACGAGGCGTACTGCAGTCGGCGCACCATCAGGCGCGCCACGCCGGCGAAGACCCGCATGGCCGCGGACGCGTCCCGGGCGAGACGTTCGCGCACCTCGTGGAGCCCCAGCTCGAGGACTTCCACGGGGGCCACGGCCGTTCCCGTGGCGGAGTGGACTCCGTCCTCGAGCAGCCCGGACTCGCCCGCCTCGTCCCGGCGCCCGAGGATGAGGAGGAAGCCGGCGTTGGTGCCGCTCTCCACCTTCACCTCGACCTGTCCCTCGAGGATCAGGAAGAAGGCGCGCCGGGGCGCGCCGGCCGTGAACAGGGTCTCGCCGGGTTCGTAGTGCCGCTTCTTCGCGACGGACGCCACCGACTCCAGGACGGAGTCCTCGATGCCGGCGAAGATCTCGCACTGTCTCAGGCGTCCGACGATGGGGTCCATTCCGGGCTCCTCTCGAGCGGGTCGAGGCCAAGGGCAAGATCCTCCACGAAGGGTGCGGCAGGGTGCCCGGAGATTCCCGGGGTCGCTGCGTCCGTGGCGTCCGGTCCGAGAACGGCCTCCAGGCCTGCGGGTCCCGTCCGGGGTCCCTCCGGTGGCGATTTCGCCTCTCCTCTGGAACCGCGGTGCCGGTTTTCGTAGAGTTCGGCGTTCGTAGTGGGAACGCTGTCGTGCGCGTGGAGCGGGGACGCCGCCACCGCCGGAAGGAGATTCGAGATGAAGGTCGTGCTGTCGGTTGTCGTGCTCGTGCTCGTGGCGCTGGTCGGGGTCGCGTATGCCTGGCAGGCCCCCATCTGGTGGAGTCTCGACGACGCGCGCCGGGCGTCGAAGATCGAGATGAAGTTCGAACCGGGCGGCGTGGTCGTGGACTTCGCATATCAGGTCGACCCGGCGATCGTGCCGCCCCACGTTCGCGACGCCATGGAGAAGAAGTATCCCGGCCTCAAGCCCATCGCGGCGGAGAAGGGATGGGAGGGCGGCCTGCCCTTCTACGAGCTGACCGTGAACCACTCCGGCAAGAGGGTCGAGGCGACGTTCATGGAAGGCGGGGAGCTCCGCAAGCTGGAGATCGGGACGACGCCGGGGGACCCGAAGTACCCCGTCCCGGACATCGCGCAGATCATGGTCGCGAAGAAGTACCCGGACGGCAAGGACGTGACGTGGGAGGTCATCCTGTTGGTCGAGGGCGACCTCGAAAACGTCCTCGAGTACCACGCGAAGTTCGTGGAGCACAAGGGCACTCCCAAGGAGAGGCGCTACAAGGTGATCGTCCTGCCGGGCGGCATCCTGAAGGGTGCCTACCTGGAGATCGCCGCCGAGCTCGAGGTCCCCGCCCATCCGCGCTGATCCACCGCCGTTCGGGGCCAGGCACGCTTCCCTCGGGGTCAGGCTCCAAGCGGGACTCTCCCCGAAGGGAGCGGCAGGGTGCCCGGAGAATCCCCGGGTCCCTCCGGTCGCGATTCCGCCCCTCCTCTGGAACTGCGCCGCCGGTTTGCGTAGAGTCCGGGGTTCGTAGTGGGAATCCAGTCGTGCGCGTGGAACGGGGGAAGCCGCCACCGCCGGAGGAGGTCGAGATGACGAGAATCCTGTTTTCCGTCCTTGCGCTCGGGGCGCTGGTCTTGGTGGCGTACGCTGCCGAAGTCCCCCAATGGTGGGACCTCGACGACGCACGCGAGGCGACGCAGATCGATTTCCAGATCGGCAAGAACGGCGCGTTCGAGAGCGTCGGATACCACGTCGACTTGACGAAGGTGCCCCCTGCGGTCGACAACACCTGGCTCAACTTGCCGACCCATCCAGGCCTGGGCGCCGCCGCCGCCGAGATCCGGTGGGAGGGTGGCCAGCGCTACTACGAGCTGAGCGCGGTCCATGCCGGCAAGAGAATGGCGGCAACGTTCACGCGGGAGGGCACCGTCCACCGCCAGGAGATCGAGGTGGAATCGGGGCATCCGCAGTACCCCACACCTGCCGTGCAGCAGGCGGTCACGGCCAAGTACCCGTTGGGCACGAACCTGAATTGGGAGGCCATCCTGGATGGCGCCGGCCAGGTCGTCGAGTACCACGTGAAGCTCGTGGAGAACAATGGCACGCCCAACCAGAAGCACTACAGGCTGATCGTCCTGCCGAGCGGTTTCCTGGCGGGTGCCTACCTGGAGATCGTCGCCGAGCTCGAGGTCCCCGCTCCCCCGCGCTGATCACCACCCTTCGAGAAGCGGCGTTCGGGGTCATCAAAGCCCATTGACGTACGATGTGCAGGTCCCTGGAGGGTCTGCGATGGCCGTGTGGACGCCGGGAATCCGCCCCCTCTTTCGTGCGGGCCTGCTGCTCGTGCTCCTCCTCCTGCCGGCGCTGGCCGCGCTCCCGGCAGCGTCCGCCGATCCGGAGTCGGAGGAGCGGACAGCGTGCGAGCCGGCCTCCGATCTGGAGCGTCTGGCCCCCATCCTGGGGCTGCGGCGTGCGCTCTACCCGGTATGGGTCGGAGAGGAGGAACGCCGGCTCGCCGTCGACCGTGGCCTCGCGTGGCTGGCCGCGCACCAATCCGACGACGGGCGTTGGGAGAGCGCGGGGTTCGGCGGCTGGTGCGACGGTGGCGCCTCGGGCCATGTGCTCACGGGTGCGGGGGAGCGGGTGTACGACGTCGGGATCACCGGCCTCGCCCTCCTCGCCTTCCAAGCGGCGGGGTACGTGCCCGGGGGGGGCGGTCCGCACGGGAACGCCTACGGGCAGAACGTCGCGAAGGGGCTCGACTACCTCGTTTCCGTGCAGGACGCGGAGGGCTGCATCGGCCCGCGGACCACGATGCACTACGTGTACTCCCACGCCTACGCCGCGCAGGCGCTGGTCGAGGCCTACGCGCTCGTGGACTCGACGAGGTCGAGGCGCGCCGCCCAGAAGGCCCTCGACTTCAGCCGTCTCGCCCAGAATCCCCACTACGGGTGGCGCTACGGCGTGAAGCCGGGCGACAACGACACCTCGGTCACCGCCGTGATGCTGCTTCCCTTCGTCGTCGCGGCGCGCCTGAACGCGGTACGCGAGCGCGCAGGCAGTGCCCCGCCCCTCGACGTCGACGGGGAGGTCTTCGAGTGGGCGTTTGCCTGGTCCTCCAAGATGGTGGGCAACGGGCGCGTCGGCTACATCCAGCGCGGCGGCGTCTCCAGTCGTGCGCAGGCCGTCGTGAACGCCTTTCCTGCGCGGCGGACCGAGTCCACCACGGCTCTCGCGACCGTGTGTTGGCTGCTCAGTCCCGTTCCGCCACGGGGCACGGACGACCCGGAAGCGGGGATGCGGCTGATGGTCCGCCGTCCGCCGCTCTGGCGCCCCAAGACGGGGAACATCGACCTCTACTACTGGTATTACGCCGCGCTGGCATTCCACCAGGTAGGAGGGCCGGAGCACCAGAGGTGGCGGCAGGCGCTCGGTGAAGCGCTGCTCCCCACCCAGCGCTCCGACGGAGACCGCTGCGGCTATCTCGGCTCGTGGGACCCGGTCGGCGCGTGGGGGAGCGTGGGGGGCAGGGTGTACGCCACGGCGATCGGCGTGCTCTCGCTCCTCGCGGAATCCCGGTTCCCACGCTACCGGTCCCTCGAGATCGAAGCGGCGCAGGCCGAGCTCGAGACACTGCGGGGGCTGGTCAAGGAGCGGGAGGTGGTGCCCGCCGTGATGCTGGACCAGCTCGTGACGGTGGCCGATGCGTACTTCGGCATGCAGCCGCCGCCGGCTCCGAAGAAGGTCTCCGTGCCCTCCGACCTTCCGGAACGGGAGCGAACCCGGCGCGAGAAGGAGGCACAGGCCGACCACGATCGTGCCGTGGCGCGCTACGAGAAGGCGCTCGCCGCGCTTCCGAAGGTCCGGGACAAGTACCGCGCGTCGGCGGAGAAGCTGTTCCTGAAGGCCTTCTCGGCTCGTCGTGTGCAGGATGCGAAGGAGGGCAACGTGCACCTGTCGGCGAACCTCCTCGCTGCGCGCCTGCTCGGGTTGATGGGTAGCGACGGAGTCTCCGCGCCCATGCGTTCCGCGTTCGAGAAGAAGTTCCTCAAGGCGCGGTACGAGGTGCCTCGCCTCCAGTACGAAGAGGCGTTCGGCGCCTTGGCGCGTCTGGGCGACCCGGCATCGCTGCGCTGGCTCGCCAGGAAGGCCATCGGCACGAAGCGCTCTACGGCTTGCGACGAGGCGCGCGCCGGCAGCGCCCTGCGGGCCATGCGGGCCTTCCCGCACGCGCCGGGTGAAACGCGGCACCGTGTCTTCCAGGCCTTGCTCGAGGTCTATGGGCCGCTCGAGGGCAGCTGCGAGCCCGGCCTCCTCGACGAGGTTGCGGCCACGCTTCGCCATCTTGCCGGAAAGGCGCCGGACGCGCGAGAGCCCGTGCCGGCGTCCTTGAGGGACCACGCCGCGTGGCTGCTCGAGCACGACGATCCCGCGGCGCCGCCGTGGCAGGACGACTGACCGGCCCGAGCCACCGCTTTGCGATCCGGACGACCGGGATCACCGATCGGCGTGCCCCGACGCGCCGAGCCGTCAGCCGAGGGGCCGTCAGCCGAGCGGGTCCTCGATCTCCAGGAAGCGGGCGAGGAGGTCGGCCGACCCCTCGAGATCCTTCACGTTCAGCGTCTCGACGACGGAGTGCACGTACCGCGTGGGAACGGAGAGGGTCACGGCGGGCTTGCCCTCGCGGGCCATCTGCATGCCGCGGGCGTCGGTGCCGCCGCGAGGGAGGATCTCGAGCTGGTAGGGGATGTCGTGCTCCTCGGCGAGCGCGCGCAGGCGCTGCACGAGGCCGCGGTGCGAGATGGACGCGCTGTCCATGACCTTGATCGCGACGCCGTCCCCGAGCTTCGTGATGTAGTCCTTCTCGTCCACCCCGGGGACGTCGCAGG
>JAUXCH010000448.1 GCA_030618975.1 Planctomycetia bacterium | reverse complement strand
TCAACTTCGGCGTGATCTACGGGATGGGGCCCCAACGCCTCGCCCGGGAGACGAACGTGGATCTCGAGGAGGCGAAGTCCTTCATCGATCAGTACTTCGACACCTACCCCGGGGTCCGGGCCTTCCTGGACGCGACGGTCGAGAACGCCCGCGAGACCGGCTACGTCACGACGCTGCTGGGCCGCCGTCGGTACCTGCCCGAGCTGAACAGCAAGGACAAGCGCGTCCGCAGCCAGGCCGAGAACGTAGCGGTCAACACGCCCATGCAGGGGACCGCCGCCGATCTCATCAAGCTGGCGATGCTCGGCATCGACCGGCGGCTCGGGGACGAGGGCTTTCAGGCTCGCATGCTCGTCCAGATCCACGACGAGCTGCTCTTCGAGGCGCCGCCGGAGGAGCAGGAACGGCTCGAGGCGATGGTCGGCGAGGAGATGACCGGCGCGATGAAGCTCTCCGTGCCGATCCTGGTCGAGGCGGGTTGGGGCGACAACTGGTCGGAGGCGCACTGACCCGCGCTCGTCACGAAGGGGTCCGTGTGCTGTTCGTGCCGTCGTCGAATCGGGCATCTCGATTCCCAACGACGTGGAGGTGCCAACGGCAGCCGACCTGTTGGGGTGAACGCTGCGGCGTCCGCCTTACATCCTCCGAACCGTACATCTGCCCCATGGACCCCGTCCCCCCAGACGCTATGCTCCTTGCATGTCTTCGTCCTCCCGACCCTCCCCCAGGACGCGCACCGGTGTTCTCGGTGTCGGTCTCGACGGGGACGACGGGCACAAGCGCGTCACCCAGGGCGAGGACTTCCTGCTCGTGGGCGGCAGCCACGAGACGCACGAGCGCATGCAGGACATGGTCGTCCGCATGAGCGAGCACGTGAAGCGCAAGGGCAAGACGCTCCGCGAGCTCAGCAAGGACGAGTTCGCCGATCTCGCGCGGGAGAGCCTGGAGCGGTAGGCGGTTCCCGGCCCGCCCTTGGGCCGGAGCCCCCGCTCTCCTACGATGCGCGCCCCGCTGCCGGGCTTCGGGCTTCGGATTCGCGTTCGGAAGGAGACCCTCGTGGAACTCGAACACGTCCTGTACGAGAGGGCCGACGACGCGCGCCTCGTCACGGTCACGGTCAACCGTCCCGACAAGCTGAACGCGTTGAACGACGCGGTCGTCGCCGACATCCTCGCGGCGTTCGTGCACGCGAAGACGGACCCCGACTGCGGCGTCGTGATCCTCACGGGGGCGGGCGAGAAGGCGTTCGTGGCAGGCGCCGACATCGGCGAGCTGGCGGTGATGGACGTCCTGGGCGCCAAGGCCAAGTCGCACGCGGGCCAGGCCGCGCTCGCTGCGATCGAGAACCTCGGCAAGCCCGTGATCGGAATGATCAACGGCTACGCGTTCGGCGGTGGCCTCGAGACCGCGCTGGCGTGCCACCTGCGAACCATGGCGGTGGGTACGCAGATCGGCCTGCCCGAGGTCGGGTTGGGCATCTTCCCGGGCTTCGGGGGCACGCAGCGCCTGCCCCGCGTGATCGGTCGCGGCCTCGCGCTCGAGATGATCCTCACCGGCGATCCGATCGACGCCGAGACCGCGCTGCGCTACGGGCTCGTGAACCGGATCGCGCCGCCCGCAGACCTGCGCGCCGTCACCGAGAAGCTGGCGCGGCGGATCCTCCTGCGCGGCCCGGTCGCCGTCGGGATCGCGCTCGAGTCGGTGCTCCGCGGCACCGAGACGTCGCTCGAGGACGGGCTGCGGATCGAGGCCGACATGTTCGGCCTCGTCGCCTCCACCCAGGACATGCGGGAGGGGCTGAACGCGTTCCTCGAGAAGCGCAAGCCGACGTTCACGGGGGAGTAGGACGGGTCGGGTCGCGGGGAGGCCGTGCGGGCTCTTGGAACCGGTGCTACGCTGCGCGGCCCCGTGGAGCTTCGCTGATGGCGCGAAAGAAGTTCATCGTCAACGTGTGCCCGACGGGCATGGTCCCGACGAAGGCACACAACCCGCACGTGCCGATGACGCCGGAGGAGCTGGCGGAGGACCTGGCCGGCTGCGTCGCGCTCGGCGCATCGATGCTCCACCTCCACGCGCGCGACGAGGACGGGGTCCCCGACTGGCGCGCCGAGCGCTTCACCGACATCTTCACGGCGGTGCGACGCCGCTGTCCCGACGAGGTGATCATCGCCACGACCAGTGGTCGGAACGTGAAGGAGGTCGAACGGCGGGGCGCCAGCCTCGACGCCACGCCTCGCCCCGACATGGCCTCGCTGACGCTGAGCTCGCTCAACTTCCTCCGGCAGGGTTCGCTCAACCCGCCGGACGTGATCCAGGGACTGGCCGCCGCGATGTACGAGCGTGGGATCGTGCCCGAGCTCGAGGTCTTCGACGTGGGCATGGCCCGCTACGCGCGCTTCCTCGTCGACAAGGGCGTGCTCGAGCCGCCCTTCTACGTCAACATCCTGCTCGGCAACGTCGCGACGGCGGGCTGCGACCCGATGGACCTCGCAGCCATCGTGCACTCCCTGCCCGAGGGCTGCACGTGGTGTGTCGCCGGGATCGGGCGCGAGCAGCTGCGCGCGAACATGCTCGGCATCCTGTTCGGGCACGGCGCGCGCGTAGGCCTCGAGGACAACATCTACCTGGAGGGCAAGGAGCTCGCGACGAACCAGGCCCTGGTCCGGCGCGTGGTCGAGGTCGCCGATCGACTCGGGTACGAGCCCATGTCCGCCGCCGAGGTGCGCGAGCGCCTGCAGATGGGGCCGGCGGTGCCCGTTCCCTCAGGGACGGTCTGACGGGGACGGCCGCGCTTTCGCCGGAACGCCCACCACGGTCGTGCCGTCCGCCACGTCGTGCGTGACGAGTGCGCCGGCGCCGACCACGGCGCCCGGGCCCACGGTCCGGTCCGGGAGGACGGAGGCTCCCAGACCCAGGAAGGCCGCGCGCCCCAGCCGGGATCGACCGGCCAGGCGGGCGCCGGGGGAGAGGCTGGCCCCCTCCTCGACCACGACGTGGTGGCTCACGAACGAGGTCGGCGGCACGAGGGCGTGATCGCATACGCACGCTCCCGTGCTCACCACGGCAAGTGCTCCGACGAAGACCCCGCGACCCACCGTCGCGGAGGGCGCGATCCAGGCCGTGGGGTGGACCAGGGAGACGGGCTCGAGTCCGGCGGCCTCCAGCCGCGCGCCCAGGACGAGGCGGGCGGCGCCGTCCCCGATCGCGACGTGGAATCCGGTGGCCCCCCGGTCGCGGGCCTCTCCCGCGGCGGCGACCGGACCGAGGACGGGCAGGCCGAGCACCTCGGAGCCCGCGAGCTCCGGCGTGTCGTCGAGGAAGCCGAGAACCTCGTGACGCCCCTGTGCGAGTGCCGTGTCCAGGGCCACGTGTGCCTGCCCGTCCGCGCGAGCGCCGATCAGGATGATCTTCATCGCTGCCTCCCCGCACGAGGGTAGCGGGGACTTCCCCCCCGTCTGCGCCGTCCGAGGCACTAGGATCCGGTGGTGGGCATCGCCGTCGTCATCCCCCTCTTCAACGGGGCGCCGTGGATCGAAGAGACGCTCGAGAGCGTTCGGGCGCAGACCCGTCCTCCCGAGGAGGTCGTCGTGGTGGACGACGGCTCGGAGGACGCGGGCCCGGAGATCGTCGCGGGCATCCCCGGGGTGCGGCTGCTCCGGAATCCGTCCCGCGGCTCCACCTCCGCGCGCCGACACGGCGCCCGCCGGGTCGAGGGAACCTACCTGGCCCACCTCGACCAGGACGACCTCTGGCATCCCGAGCACCTGCGGCGCCTGCACGCGGTCCTGGAGGCCCACGGGGAGTTCGGCGCGGTGGCGGCCCGCACGGTGCGGTTTCGAGACGGGGAGAGGCCGCGGCTCGGTGCGGGATCCGGATCCCTGTCCCCGCTCGATCCCTGGACCGGCTTCCCGGCGCGCTGCCCGATCCGCGCGCCTTCGGTCGTCCTCATGCGACGGGAGGTCCACGACGCGGTGGGGGGCTTCGACCCGGACCTGGCCGGCATCGGAGACCTCGTGCTGTATCTCACGAGCAGCCTCGAGCGACCGTTCGTCTCCCTGGATCTCGCGACCACGGGCGTGCGCGAACACCCGCGCTCCCAGACCCGGGCCCTGCGCGCCGACGGGATCGCCTACCTCGCCCTGCACGTGCGCGGGACGAGGCGCGCCCTGGACGCCCGGATCGAGAACCAGGGCACGACGCCCGCCGTCCAGCGGCTCCAGGCGAGGCAGCAGGTGCTCGAGAGCCTGGTGGGGCTCGTACGCGCCGCGCGGGAAGGGCGGGGCGAGGCAGCCGCTCGCCACGCGCTGGATGCCGAGGAGCGCCTCTCCGGCCCGCGTGAGCTCGACGACGTGCTGAGCCTCGTCGCGCGCTGCATGGTCCCGTTCTCCGGGAAGCGGGAACGGCGGAAGCGCCGATTCGACCTGTTGGAGGGGCTCTACGACGCCTGCCCCCCCGACGCGCGGGGCATCCGCCGCGGAATCGTCCGGTACGGGTCCCGCAAGTCGCTTCCGCTCGGCGCGCTCGTCGGGCGCAGTCGGGGATACGCCCTGCGGCTCCTGGCGCGGAATCTCCGGCCGTTCTAACGCGCACGCATCGCCAGGATGCGGTCGGCGATCCGCGAGGCCGTCTCCGGCGGATCCGCGGGGTGGAGCGGCAGGCAGAGGACCGTCCGGCCGAGCCGCTCGGAGACCGGGCAGGCATCCTGCCGACACTTCCCGGCGTAGCAGGTGAGCTCGTGGAGCGGAGGATCGAAGTACGGCTTGCTCACGATGCCCTGCTCCAGCAGCCGAGCCTGGACCTCGTCTCGCGAGATGCCGAACGTCTCGGCGTCGATCCGGATCGACGCGTACT
>JAUXCH010000649.1 GCA_030618975.1 Planctomycetia bacterium | reverse complement strand
CCCGCGCCGGGCGGTGCGGGCCCTGGGTGCGGGGGGGCGGAGTCAGCGCGTGGTGCCGCGGAGCCGTTCGAGGGCCCACGTGAGTCGGCTCCGCGCGTAGGCGTCCTCTTCGGCCTCGAGCCTCTTCTCGAGGGCGGCGAGGAGGCGGTCGCTATCGGAGTAGCGGCAGAGCTCGTACGCGGGGACGCTGCCCGCCGCCACGCGCTTCTCCATGAGCTCGATCGCGGGGTCGCCCAGCTCGAAGAGGAGCATCGCCGTCCACTCGGAGCGGAGACGGTTGTCCCGGGGAGCGTCGACGAGGTCCACCAGCGCCGCCGGGTCCTCCTGCGCGAACGCTTCGGCGATCGCGGCCAGGATGCCGAGCTCCTCGCGGCTCTTCTCTCCGAGCTTCGCGATCCGCGTTTTCGCCTCGGCGAGCCGCTCCGAGCGTGCGGAATACTCGCAGAAGAGACGGCCCGTATGGGTGGGTGCGCGTCCCTTTTCGTCGACGGCCACCATCATCGTGAAGAGAGCGTCGAGGGCCTGCTCGACCTGACCGAGCTGGAACCGGCAGCGGATGATCCCCAGGTTCCGCAAAGTGGTCAGCGCGTCCTCGCAGGTGGCGCAGTGGAACGGCGGCAGATCCGCGGAGTAGTGTTCGAGTCCCTGCTGCCAGTCCTCCTTTCGCTCGTAGAGCCTCCCAAGCCTCTGATGGCAGTGGAAGACGTCCTTCTTCGAAGAGGCCTCGCCCAACTGCGTCGTCGCCACGCGAATCGCCTCGTCCATGCGGCCGGCGTCGGCGAGGAGGTCGATGCGGAGAGTCCTCAACGCGTAGACCTGCCCGGGCTTGAACTTCGCCTCGTGCCGCTCGAGGAGCGCCACGCCGGTGTCGGCACGCCCGAAGCGGGCGTAGGCCCGAGCGAGGGCCGAGAGCAGCCGGTAGTCCTCGTCCCCCTTGCGGATCCGCGGCTCGGCCTTCGCCCGCAGCTTGTCGAGGACCTCGATCGACCTCGCATTCTCGATCCTGTCGACCGTGCCGGCCTCGGCGACGGGGACGGCGACGGTGACGAATGCGAGCAGCAGCACGGCGAGGGTGGCGTTCCGCACGACGAGTCCTCCCGAGGCTCTATCGACATAGACGCCCGGCCGGGCTGGGAGTTCCACGGAAGACCCTGCCCGCGGCAAGACCGCCGGTGCTCAAGGCGCGACGTCGGGAGACGTCGGCTCTGCCGTCCCCTCGTGGAACCGACCGTCGGCCGTCCGGCGAACGGCCTCCCCGCGGCGGTGGGCCTCCAGGCGAGGCTCCAGCCAGCCGTAGCGGACATTCTCTCGCTCGTCGAAGTCGGGTGCATACGGTTTGATGTCGAGGAGCGGCGTGCCGTCCAGCATGTCCACGCCCGTCACGTGAAGCGTGCGTCGCTCCACGCGCTCGAGCCTGACGACCGTGGTCCCGATCGCGTTGGGCCGCCGCGGGGCGCGCGTGGCGAAGAGGCCCCGCTCTTCGTCGTCGAGGTACGGCTTCACCCGCATCCGGTAGCCCTGCGACCGGTGGAAGGCGTAGATCAGGAGGACGTGGCTGAAGCCGTCGAGATCCGCCAGACCCGCGGCGAACTGCGGTTTCACCTCGACGGTGCCGACGCTGTCCGGCGCGAGGGCACCCTGGATGGGTGTTCCCTCCGGCTCGGCGAACGGGGTGTGGATGGTGCCGATCGGCCGATAGACGAACTCGTCGCTGCTCCGGCTCTCCGGGATCTCCTTCAAGCCCGTCGGGTAGCGGCGGGCCATGTCGACGTAGAGCTCCTTGGCCCACACCGTCATGTCGCGGTTCTTCTCCGACACGTCCCCGATCACCTTCACGGGGATGCCGACGGCGATCTTGCCCGGTGGCACGACCTGGTGCTGTTTCACCAAGGCCATCTCCCCGACGATGGCCCCCGCCCCGACGACGGAGAAGTCGCTGATCGTCGAGCGCATGCCCACGACCGCCTCGTCCTCGATGGTGGCATTGTGGACCATCGCCCCGTGGCCAAGCGTGACGCGCTTTCCGAAGCGGGTTACGCCGTCGGGCCGAGCGTGGACGATGGCCCCCTCCTCGATGGCCGTTCCCTCGCCCACCTCGATCCGACCGTAGTCCCCGCGCAGGATGGCCCCGTGGCCGACGTAGCAGTCGGCCCCGAGGTCGACCTCGCCGATGACCTGGGCGGACGGGGCGACGTAGGCGGTCGGGTGGATCTGGGGAACCCGCCCCTCGAACTCGTACAGGGCCATGACTGCTCCCGGACGCATTGCCGCGTAGGCCCTCGATGGTAGGGCCCGAGCAGGGGGTTCCTACGGTGTGTGGGAGAGCGCGGACCCGGGTTCACGGTGGTACGCGGCCTCTACCGGAGCCCGCACGCCCGGCGCACGTCGTCGAGGACGGGACCGGCCAGCTCCCGCGCGCGCGCGGCGCCGCGGCGGAAGACGGCCTCGACGTGGTCGAGGTTCTGCTCGAGGTCCCGGCGCCGCGCCCGCGCCTCGTCGAACGTCGCGTGGATCTTCTCGAGCAGCAGCTTCTTGAAGTCCCCGTAGCCCGTGCCCCCGGCCCGGTAGCGGTCCGCGATCTCCGCGAGCTCGGCCTCGGTGCAGAAGAGCTGGAGCAGGGCGAACACGTTGCAGGTCGTCGGGTCCTTCGGCGCCTCCAGCGAGGTCGAGTCCGTGACGATGCCCATGACCGACTTCTTCAGCTGCTTGTCCGGGGCGAAGAGCTCGATCGTGTTGTCGTAGCTCTTCGACATCTTCCGCCCGTCGGTGCCGGGCACGACGGCGGTGTCGTCGAGGATCCAAGGTTCGGGCACCTTGAGCACGCCCCCCTCGCCGGTGGCGGGGTCGAAGCCGGTGCAGTACCTGGCGTTCAGCTTCACGGCGAGGTCGCGGGCGATCTCGACGTGCTGCTTCTGGTCCTTGCCCACCGGCACGACGTCGCTTCCGTACGCGAGGATGTCGGCGGCCATGAGGACCGGGTAGGCGAAGAGACCGAAGTCCACCTCCTTGCCCTTGGCCATGGCGTCCTTGTAGGCGTGCGCGCGGTTCAGCATCCCCATGGGCGTGACTGCCCCGAGGATCCACGTGAGCTCGGGGATCTCGGGGACGTGCGACTGCGCGAAGAGGGTCGCGCGCGCGGGGTCGAGGCCGAGGGCGAGGTAGTCGAGCGCCACCCCGAGCGAGAGGCGGCGCAGCGTCTCCGCGTCGCGGACCTGGTCGAGCGCGTGCAGGTCCGCGACGAAGTAGAGCCCCTCGCCCCGGTCCTGCAGGCCGATGAACTGTCGGATCGCCCCGAACCAGTTGCCCAGGTGGGGCCGACCGGTGGGCTTGACGCCGCTCAGGATGCGCATGGAAAACTCCGCAGGGCCCGGGAGCGTACCCCGAGCCTCCGTCCCCGCGGAGATCACGGGCGTCGTCTTCGCGGCGAACGACACGACGGCAATCACCACCACGACGACGGACGTGAACAACTTGTATACATTTTCGAACGCGGGTGCCGGAGCCTGCGAACTCGCGTTCACGTCGTTCGGGGTCACGCACGCACGGGCGCATACAGGCCACTCCCAGAAGT
>JAUXCH010000367.1 GCA_030618975.1 Planctomycetia bacterium | reverse complement strand
GTCGAGGTCGTGGACCCGGAAGGCGAGGTGCTCCACACGATCGAGGTGCAGCGTCCCGTGAACCGGACGAAGCTCGACCGCGCGCGCGCCGGAGCGATCACCGGCTGGCACCGGGCCGCGCTCGCCGCGCGCGTACGCGACTGGGCCGGCAACCACCGGGTGAAGCAGCAACAGGCCCTCGACTTCGCGGTCGATCTCGGCGTGCTCACCGCGGGCACGGCGGCACTGGCCGTCCCGCCCGCCGAGCGCAGCCGGCTCCGGATGCGCAGCCGACGCCAGTACTTCGCCAACGGAGCGCCGCTCGGCGCCCAGGAACGCGAGGCCGACTTCCGCGGGCCTCCGACCCGGCCTACGTCGAAGTAGGCCACGTCGAAGTAGAGGCTCGCGAAGCAGGGTTCGGGGCCGGCCCCCTACGCCGGCCCCCCTACCCCGGTCTCTGGCCGCACACCACCCGGTCGATCCCCGCGAGATCGGGGACGACCGCGACCTGGGCGTAGCCGAGATCCGCGAGCCGCCTCCGCGCGGCCCCGGCACCGCCCAGGCCGACCTCGAACGCCAGCAGCCCGCCGGGCGCCAGCGCATCGAGGGCCTCCTCGGCGAGCCGCGCCGCGACGACCAGCGGATCGGAGCCCTCGACGAAGAGAGCACCGTGCGGCTCGTGGTCCCTCACGCCTCGCTCGACCGACTCGTCGTCCTCGAGGACGTAGGGCGGGTTCGAGAGGACCGCGTCGAGCCGGCCCCAGTCCGGCTGGTCGCGAAGCGGCGCGAGGAGATCGCCCTCGTGGAACGTGAGACGATCCTGGACCCCGTGGCGTTCGGCGTTCGCGCGCGCCACCTCGAGGGCGCCGGCCTCGATGTCGATCGCGTGACCGCGCGCCGCGGGCACCTCGTGGAGCAGCGCGACGGCGATGCAGCCGGACCCGGTTCCCACGTCGGCGAAGACCGGCGACGCGCCCCCCGCCCCCCGGACACCCAACAGGTGGACGCGCGCCGTCTCCACCAGGTGCTCGGTCTCGGGCCGGGGCACGAGCACGCGCTCGTCCACCCGGAAGGCGAGGGAGAAGAACTCCCGCTCGCCGACGAGGTAGGCGACGGGGACGTGCGCGCCGCGACGGCGCACCAGCTCGCGAATGGTCGACAGTTCCGCCTCGCCGAGGGGGCGATCGAACTGGAGGTAGAGCTGGAGGCGGTCGAGCCCGAGCGCGTGCGCCACCAGGAGCTCCGCGTCCAAGCGGGGCGAGTCCGCCGCGCGCTCCGCAAGCCAGGTCGTGGAGCGGCGGAGGACGTCCAGGACCGTCAGCCGCTCAGCGGCGACGGCGACTTCCCTGCGCGGCGGCCTTCGACGCCTTGGCCTTGCCGGCGCCGCTGATCACGCCCTTGAGGAGGACGATCAGCACGAGGGCGCCGCCCGCCGTCAGCAACCAGAACCCGGGCGCCGTGTTGGAGAGCGGAGCCATGAACTTGGCCAGGAAGGACGCGGTCACCCCGTCCATGTGCTCCGTGGCGGCGGTCCAGCGCTCCGAGCCGAAGTTGGAGGTGAACCCGGGGATGCCGACCCAGAGCGCGAAGATCGCGTTGAGGAGGAACGGCCACACGACCGTCTGGCGGTAACGGAAGTTGAGGAAGAGCGCCCAGAAGCCGTACAGGGCGAGCGCGAAGATCAGCCCGCCGCGGATGGTGTCGAGGCCCATGAGGTACGTGCGCGGCTGGTCCGCGACAAACCCCGCGTCCCAGGGCATCAACCGTCCCCACGCCGTCAGCGTGCCGGCGAGGAAGAGGCAGTTCGCGAGGAGGAGGAGGAGGAGCTCCTTGTGGACCAGGAACCAGTCGGCCTGCGCGCGGAGGTTCGCCACCTGCGCGTCGGCCATCGCCTCTTCGCGCTGCGCGATGAGGACCTCCTCGTCGATGAACTCCTCGGCCTCGTCGAAGAACTCCTCCGCGGCGGCCGCCTCGGCCTCTTCGGCCTCGGCCAGGTCCGCGTCCGAGAACTCGACGCCCTCGACCGGAGTCTCCGGGGCGGGTTCGGGTTCGTCGTCTTCGTCGCGCCTGATGGTGTCGTCGGTCATCGTGCTCTCCCTCGGGTCCCGGGCCCGGGCCGCGATCCTACGGGACGGGGGGCGGACTGGCCACTACCCACGTCGTAGGGGGCCCTCCTACTCGTCGTCGACCCTCTCGAGGACGGGCATCTTCAGGTAGACGACCGGCATCCTGCCGTCCTCGGTCCGGAAGAAGGGGACGTACTCGGGGGACGTGCCGAGCCAGGTGGTGGTGACGTCCACGGGGAGCCAGCCACCGTCGACGTGGACCTCGACCCAGACGTGCCCGGCGCCGAGGGGGGGCACCCAGCCCGCCACCTGCCGGGCGGGGATCCCCGCCGCGCGGCAGTACGTGACGAGGACGTCGCTCTTGTCCCAGCAGCGGCCGACGCCGCGCTCGAGGACCTGCAGGACGCCGTCGCGGCTGCCCACGGCACCGCCGTAGCGCACGCTCCGCGTCACGTCCGCGAGCAACCGGAGCACCTTCTCGCGAGGCTCCGAGACGCCCCCGGTCGCCGCCCGGACGGTCGTGGCGACCCGGTCGTTCTCCACCGGCCAGAACGGGGTCTGGGCGGTGAGGCCCTCGGCGGGCTCCCCGGCATCCGGGGCGAAGCGGGCGGGGACCCGCACCGTGCCGGTCACGTCCACGTAGGGAACGCCTTCCTGTTTCGGCGGATCGTCGAAGGTGAACACCGTGGTGCCCCCCGCCCGCCTCGCAGACGAGGGCGCGGGCGCGAAGGACCACCTCGCGCTCGCGCCGTCGCCGTCGCCGTCGAGGAGCCGCAGGCTCTTCCCGAACGTCCAGTCCTGCGTCTCCGCGGCGACCCCGGCCCGGGCGCTCGCGTTCTCGGGGTCGTTCTCGAGGACGAGGAAGTGGTTGAAGACGCGGTTGGCCGCGGTGTAGTCGAGCTCCTTCACGAGCGCGATGCGAAACGTGACCCGCCAGCTCGCTTCCGCGTGGTCGTCGACGCCCAGCGCCGCGAACACGCGACGCGCGACGAGCACGCCCTGCGAGGCGACCTCGTACACCCGGTCTCCCCGGCGCGCCACGAAGTCGGCGCCGCGGATCGCCTGCATCGAGGCCTCGATCTTCGAGGCGTCCTCCCCGGACGCCGCGGTGATGGCGTTGACCCGCACCGCGAACCCGTTGACCGAGAGGTCCTGGTTCGTGAGCGATACGATCTCGCCGCCGAGCTTCTTCGAGAAGCCGCGAAGCTGGACCCTCGACATCACGACGCCACGAACGATCTTCCAGCCCGCGGGCAGGGTCTCGGCGGTGAACGGATACCGCGGGTCGTCCTCGGCCGCCGAGGGCGCACCGGCCGCGAGAACGACCAGCAGCACGGCGAGCGGAAGGACCGCGCGCCCCACGGGATCAGAGGTTCCCGAGGCGGCGCTCCCGCTCCGCCTGGCGAAGCCCGTCGACGACGGGATCGAGCTCGCCCTGGAGGACCTGGGCGAGCGAGTGCACCGTGAGCCCGATCCGGTGATCGGTCACCCGGTTCTCCTTGAAGTTGTAGGTGCGGATCTTCTCGCTGCGGTCGCCGGTTCCGATCTGGCTGCGACGGGCGTCCGAGCGCACCCGGTCGGCCTTCGCCTGTTCCAGCTGGTAGAGGCGCGACCTCAGCTCGCGCATGGCCGTCGCGCGGTTCTTGTGCTGGGAGGGATCCGCCTGGCACTTCACCATGATGCCGGTCGGGTGGTGGATCAGGCGCACGGCGGAAGACGTCTTGTTGACGTTCTGCCCGCCGGGCCCGCCGGCGCGCATCGTCTGCATCTCGACGTCGGTGTCCAGGATCTCGATCTCGACGTCCTCCACCTCGGGGAGGACGGCGACGGTCGCGGTGGAGGTCTGGATCCGACCCTGGGCCTCGGTCTTCGGCACGCGTTGGACCCGGTGGACGCCGGACTCGTAGCGCATGTCGCGGAAGACGAACTTCCCGCGCAACGTGAAGCGGATCTCCTTGAAGCCGCCCTGATCGGTGCGACGGCCTTCGAGGATCTCCATCTTCCAGCCGCGCCGCTCGGCGAGGCGCTCGTACATCCGGAAGAGGTCCCCGGCCCACAGGCCGGCCTCGTCGCCGCCCGCAGCCGCACGGATCTCCACGATGGCGTCGCGGCGGTCGTCCTCGTCCTCGGAGACGAGGGTCTCGGCGATCTCCCCGGCGAGCCGGTCGAGCGCCTGCCGTGCCGACTCGAGCTGGTCGCGTGCCAGCTCGGCCATCTCGGGATCCTCGCCGTCGCCCGCGAGGATCTCCTCCGCCTCCCGGATCTCGCCCTCGTGGACGAGGTACTGGCGGTAGAGCCGAGCGGGCTCCTCGAGGGGACTCAGCTCGCGGCGGACGCGGGCGTAGGCCACGTGGTCGACGGCGATCTCGGGGTCCTCGAGGCTCTTCTCGAGCCCCTGGACCCTGCTCAAGGTCGCGCGCAGTCGTTCTTCGAGCCGTTCGGGCAACATGGCGACTCCATGGTATCCGCAGGCCGGCTCGTGACGTGCCCCGTCTCGTCGAACGACTCCGGGATACCGCCACGGGCACACGGCGTGCGGCGACCGGTCCCTCGGCCCGGACGGCGCGGGTCCTCGGCGCGGACGGCGCGGGCGCTAGCCCTCCGTCTTCCTCTGGTGCTTCGGGACGTAGCGGTCGCCGTACTTGCTGCGGAACTTGTCGATCCGGCCGGCGGTGTCCACGAAGCGCTGCTTGCCCGTATAGAAAGGGTGGGAGGCCGAAGAGATGTCGAGGCGGATGACGAAGTGCTTCACGCCGTCGATCTCGCGGGTCTCCCTGCTGGTCATGGTGGAGCGAGAGGCAAACTCGTACTCCGCGCCCGTGTCGACGAAGAGTACGGGGTGGTAGTCGGGGTGTATGCCCTGCTTCATCTCTGTGCTCCGGGGCGAAGGCGAAGCGACGACTGTACCCCCCACACGGCCGCCTGCAAGCCGAGGCCGGGGCCGGGGCCGGCTACCGGGATCCCGGCCCTGCCGTCCCGAAGCGCCGGAGGAGGTGCCGGAGCAGGGTGACCGGGAGGCCGACGACGGTGTCGGAGGCCCCTTCCAGCCGCTCGACGAAAGCGGCCGCTCCGCCCTGGATCGCGTAGGCGCCGGCCTTGTCCAGCGGCTCCCCGCCCCGTACGTAGGCCTCGATCTCGACCGGGTCCAGCACCCGGAAGGTGACGCGCGCCACGTCGACGCCGCTCTCGAGTCGTGCCCCGCGGGCCAGGGCCAGGCCGGTCGCCACCTCGTGGGTGCGGCCGGAGAGCGAGGCCAGCATGCGGGCGGCCTCCCCCGCGTCGCGTGGCTTGCCGAGGACCTCGTCGTCGCCGAGGTAGACCAGCGTGTCGGCGCACAGCACCAGGCCGCTCCCCACCCGGTCGCCGACGGCTCGGACCTTGCGCTCCGCGAGCGCCCGCGCGGCCGCGGGCGGGGCGAGTCGCGGCGGCAGGGTCTCGCCCACGTCTGGAACGGGACCGAGGCGGAAGGGGATGCCCACCGCCTCCAGGATCCGCGCCCGGCGAGGACTTCGGCTCGCCAGCACCAGCTCCGGTGACATGCGGAGCGACTACCTCTTGCGCGCCGGCCGGGAGCGTGCGGCGGTCTTCTTCTTGCGGGCAGCCGGGGACTTCTTGCGCGCCGGCGCCTTCTTCTTCGGGGCCGGCTTCTTCTTCGGGG
>JAUXCH010000304.1 GCA_030618975.1 Planctomycetia bacterium | reverse complement strand
TCCCCCCACCCCGGCTGGTCCCGTGACCGATCCCGCCCTCCCCGCCTCCGCAGCCCGCCCGCAGGTCGAGAACCTGCGCACCCTGGGCCGGCTCATCCGACGCTTCACGCCTCACCGGGCCGAGGCGCTGGGGGTGTTCTGCCTGCTCCTGCTGCGCAGCGGCTTCGAGATCGGTTTTCCCCTGATCGTGGCTTCGATGATCGACCGCCTGGTCCCCGTGGCCGGCGCGGGCGGGGCTGGCGGGGCGGGCGGGAGCCTGCCCGCCGGGTTCGGGTGGCTCCTGGTCGCCCTGGGCGTCGTCATGCTGCTGAGGAACGTGTTCCTCTACGCGGCGCAGGTCTCGGCCACGAAGCTCGGCCAGACGCTCGAGAACGAGCTGCGTGCCGACCTGTTCCGGCGCGTCCTGGCGCTGAGGTTCACCTACCACGACGAGAACCGGTCCGGGAAGACGATCGCCCGCAGCCTGCGCGACATGGAGAAGGCCCGGCACTTCTTCCGCGAGGTGTGGGCCGGGTACCTGGAAGTCTTCCTGCTCGTGACCGTGGTGCTGACGGTGGTCTTCCTGACCCACTGGACGTACGGCCTCGCCGTCCTCGTCACCTTCGGGCTCGGGACGGCGGCGTGCATCCTCGCGGGTCGCCGGATCGCAGCCCTCGACCGCGGCGTGTCCGACACCTACGACGACGTGACGACCGCGCTCCAGGAGAACGTGGCGGGGGCCCGCGTCGTGCGCGCCTTCGGGCGCGAGACGCACGAGGTGCAGAGGTTCGGCGGGCACATGGACCGCTTCTCCTCGAAGTGGGCCGCGCTGGAGCGCTTCTGGACCAGCGTCATGCCCGGCGTGAACCACCTGTACCACCTGTGCCTGCCCGTGGTCCTGCTGCTGGGGGCGCACCGCATCGCGGCCGGACGTGGGAGCCTCGGCGAAATCACGGCGGTGCTGCTGTACGTGCGGACCATCCACCACCGGATCCGCCCGCTCACCCGCCTGGTCATCCTGGGCCAGAAGGCCACGGCGAGCGCCAGTCGCGTGTTCGAGGTGCTCGACCGGCAGGATCTGATTCCCCGGCCGGCGTCGCCGAGGGCCCTGCCCCCCGTCGAGGGCGCCGGCGACGTGGTGCTCGAAGACGTCCACTTCGGGCACGGCGACGGCGCGCCCGTGCTCCGCGGCGTGTCGCTGCACGTGCCGGCCGGACACTCGCTGGGCCTCCTCGGACCGACGGGTTCGGGCAAGAGCAGCCTCGTGCAGCTCCTGCCCCGCTTCTACGACCCGGACCGGGGCGTGATCCGTCTGGACGGGATCGACCTGCAGGACCTGAGGATCGACGACCTGCGCTCCACCGTGGGGCTCGTCTTCCAGGAGCCGTTCCTGTTCTCGGGCACGGTGGCGTCAAACATCGCCTACGGCAACCCCTCCATCTCCCGGGCGCGCGTCGAGGAGTGCGCGCGCCTCGCGGCGGCCCACGACTTCGTCGAGGACCTGCCAGAGGGCTACGAGACCCTCGTGGGCGAGCGGGGCGTGAGCCTGTCCGGCGGGCAGCAGCAGCGCCTAACCATCGCCCGGGCCCTGGCCATGGACCCGCGCGTGCTCATCTTCGACGACGCCACCGCCAGCGTGGACGCCGTGACGGAGAGGACCCTCTTCGAGGGCATCCGCGCAGCCGCGCGCGGGCGGACGACGCTCGTCATCAGCCAGCGCGTCACCTCGGTGCGCTGGTGCGACAGGATCGCCGTGCTCGACCGCGGCGTGATCAGTGCAAGCGGAACCCACGACGAGCTCAGGAGGACGAGCCCGCTCTACGAGGAGATCCTCCTCCACCAGCAACTGATCCGGGTGACGTCATGAGCCACGACGAAGTCGCGCTCGAGGAGGAGTTCGCCCGCGCTTCGCTCAAGCGCGCCACGCTGCGACGCATGCTCTCCTACTTCCGCCCCCACCGCGGGAAGGTGCTCCTGGCCGTCCTGTTGGAGGCGATCTGGGTCACCAGCATGCTGATCGACCCGCGCCTCATCCGGACGGCGGTCGACGGCCCGCTCGCCGCGGGGGACGTGGACGGCACGCTCGCGATCTGCCTGTGGATGGGACTCAACATCCTCTGCCGCGCCGTCCTGACGACCTGGGAGCTCAGGACGAGCACGGCCGTCGGCGTGCAGGTGATCGACGCCCTCCGCCGCGACGTGTTCGACCACATCCAGCGGCTTCACATGCGGTACTTCGACCGCACGAAGCAGGGGCGGATCATCGCCCGTGTCGACCGCGACGTGGACACGCTCGAGGACCTGGTGTTCTGGGGCCCGGTCTTCTTCACGAGCCTGATCCTCAGCCTGGGGCTGGGTCTCACGTGGTTGATCGTCTCGAACGCCGGCCTCGCCGTCTGGCTCGTCGTCGCCATGCCCGTCGTGTGGCTGACGACGCGGGTGTTCCACCGCTTCGGCTTCCCGGCCTACCGGAAGATCCGCGAGACGCACTCGGCCATCTCCGCGCAGGTCGCCGAGGCGATCACGGGCGTGCGGGTCGTGCAGGCCTTCGGCCAGGAGCAGCGGGAGCTGGACGAGCTGGAGGGCCGACAGGGCCTCTACCGGGCGGCCGTGCTGCGCGGGGCGCGCATCGCCTCCGCCTACATCCCGAGCCTCTCCGTGGCCTTTCACGGCGTGCTCCTCGTGATCCTGGCCCTCGGCGGGCACGCGGTCGTCCAGGGCACGCTCACGGTCGGCGCCCTCCTCGAGTTCGTCCTGCTCGTCGGGTTCGTGCTCGGGCCCGTGGAGGGACTGGGCGGCCTCTACAACGAGTCCCTGCTGGCCGGGGCGGCCGCCGAGCGGATCTTCCTCCTGCTCGACACGGAACCCGAGGTCCAGGACCGCGCCCGGGCGATCGATCCGGGCCGGCTCGCCGGCCGGGTCGAGTTCGAGGACGTCTCCTTCGCCTACGACCCCGAGGTCCGACACGGCTGGCAGCTCGAGAACGTGAGCTTCACGGTCGCGCCCGGCCAGACCGTGGCCCTGGTGGGTCACACCGGAGCCGGCAAGACCTCCGTGATCAACCTGTTGGCCCGCTTCTACGAGGCCCAGGAGGGCACGGTGCGTCTCGACGGGACGGACATCCGCGACCTCACGCTGGACGCGCTGCACCGCCAGACGGGCATCGTGCTGCAGTCGAACTTCCTCTTCGCGGGCTCGGTGCTCGAGAACCTGAGGTTCGTGCACCCCGACCTGACCGCAGAGGGGGCGAGGCGCGGATTCGAGGAGCTCGGCTGCGTCGACGTGCTGGACCGTCTCCAGGACGGACTGGAGACGGACGTGGGCGAGCGCGGCGCCAGCCTCTCGGAGGGCGAGCGCCAGATCGTCTGCTTCGTGCGGGCGCTGCTCGCCGAGCCGTCGATCGTGATCCTCGACGAGGCCACGAGCGCCGTGGACACCCGGACCGAAGCCCTGATCCTGAAGGCGCTGAGGCGCCTCTCGTCGCGGCAGACGACCGTGGTGATCGCCCACCGGCTGTCCACGATCCGCGACGCGGACCGGATCCTCGTGATGGAGGACGGACGGGTCGTGGAGCAGGGCACGCACGAGGAGCTCCTGGCCCTGGACGGCACGTACGCGACCCTCTACCGCGACTACGCCGCCTGATCGGTGTTGAATGGGGCATGCGAACTCTTCCCCCCGCTCCCGTTCTGCTCGCCTGCCTCCTGCTCCTCCTCCTCGCTGCCCCGTGCGCCCGGGCGGAGGAGGAGGAGCCCCGGCCGCCGCGCGGCGGCCGGGGAGGAGGCAGTGGAGGCGCCTCCCTGTGGGAGAGGCTGAAGGCACACGACGCCGACGGCGACGGGGTGGTCACGAAAGCCGAGTTCAAGGGGCCGGACCGGTTCTTCGACCGTCTCGACGCGGACGGCGACGGCCGGGTCACGCAGGCCGAGGCCGACGCGGTGCGCAGCCGCCGCGGGGGCGGGGGCGACGGCAGCCGGCGCGCGAGGGCAACCGGCGGTGCCCCGCGGGGCGTCACGCTCGAGCTCGTCGACGCGAACCGCGACGGCGTGATCTCGCTCGGCGAGTGGACGGAGTTCTTCGCCACCGCCGACTGCGACGGCGACGGGCGCCTCTCGGCCGAGGAGTGGAAACAGGTCCTCGAGCCGACCACGCGCCCGGGCGGAAAGGCGCCGGCTGTCGGATCGCAGGCGCCCGCCGTGCAGGCCGTGCCGCTCGCAGGCGGCGAGGCCGTAGACCTCGCCGTGCCGAAACGCGTGACGGTGTTGATCTTCGGCTCGTGGACCTGAGGCCCCTTCACGCGGCAGGCGGGTCGCCTGCAGAAGGCCTACGAGACCTTCAAGGACCGCGCGGACTTCTACTTCGTCTACATCCGCGAGGCGCACGCCTCCGACTCGTCCTGGCCGGCGACCCACGTGGAGATCGCCCAGCCGCGGACGGCCGAGGCACGGAAGAAGATCGCCGAAGGGTGCACGAAGGCGCTGAAGCTCGAGATCCCGGTCCTCGTCGACGACATGCAGGACACGGTGGCCAAGGCCTACGCCGCCTGGCCGGACCGGCTCTACGTGCTCGCCGCCGACGGCACCGTCGCCTACGGCAGCGCGCGGGGCCCCTGGGGGTTCAAGGTCGACGAGCTGGTCGCGGCGCTGGAGAAGACGCTGGGCGAGTGACACCCCCAGGTGGGTGGTCAAGGCGTCTCGAGCAGAGGGAAGAAGAAGGAGACGAAGGAGACTCAGGTGAGGGAAGTACTCACCGACGAGGACGAGGGGTCTTCCCACCGACACTCCCACACTTGCTCAACTCGATCCGCAGAGCTCATCCTGCCCCTCCATCGCCCAGCTCCGCCTCGATCTCCTCCACGGTCGGTAGGCTCCCCCGGAGGTCGTCCGGAAGCCTCTCGACCAGCTTGGTCTCCCACTCGGCGACGCCGATGGGCTTGGCCAGGCTTCGCAGAGCGTACTCGACGACGATCTTGTTCTTCGACCGGCACAGCAGGAGCCCGATGGTGGGCTTGTCGTCGGGGTGCCGGAGGAGGTCGTCAGCCGCGGAGAGGTACAGGTTGAGTTGGCCAACGAACGCCGGCTCGAAGGGGACGGCCTTCAACTCGACGACGACGAAGCACCGGAGCTTCAGGTGGTAGAAGAGCAGGTCCACGAAAAAGTCCTGGTCGCCGACCTCGAGCAGCACCTGGCGTCCGACGAAGGCGAACCCCGCGCCCAGCTCCAGCAGGAACCGCTGGATGTGATCAACCAACGCCTGCTCGACCTCCCGCTCCCTGCGTGGATCTGCGGTTCCGAGGAAGTCGAAGAGGTATGGGTCCTTGAAGACCTGCTCGGCCATGTCGGAGTCGACCGGTGGCAAGGTCTTCGGGAAGTTGCTGATCGCCTTGCCGTGGCGCTCGCGCGCGCGGTTGTCGATCTGCGTGCGGAGGATTGGCTGAGACCAGCCGTGCTGCAGGGCCTGCTCGGCGTACCAGATGCGCGTCTCGGGGTTGTCGAGGCGCTCGAGCAAGGCGATGTTCTGCCGCCAGGGCAATCGTGCAACGACCCGTTGCACAATCTCCGCGTCGGGCCAAGCAGCGGCGAACGCCCGCATGTACTTGAGGTTGCGGGGCGAGAATCCCTTCATGTCCGGATAGGCCTCACGCAGATCTGCGGAGAGCCGGTCGATCACCTTGGCGCCCCAGCCGGCGTTGGCCTGGCGGTCCAGGATGAGGCGGCCGATATCCCAGTAGAGCCCGACCATCGAAGCGTTCGCGGAGACCACGACGCGCAGGCGCCTGTCCTGGATTCGCTGCTTGATGTCGGCGAGCGTGGAGAGGTAGTCGGCCGGTAGCTCGGCACGTGACGGGGCGGCTGGGAAGATGGCCTCCTGCCGCGACCTCCCACGGGCGCGGCGCTCGAGGCCAGCGGCCGCCTCCTTGGCCGCCCCACCGGCAGCCTCGGCCGCCCCCTTCGCGCGGGTCTTGGGCGAGCGCTTGCCGCCCTTGGCTCTACTGTTCGCCATCGCGTTCGCCCACCCCGCCTCGCGGTTGCTCGTCGATCCACTTCTCCAACTCGGACCGACGGATGCGCCACTGGCCCCGCACCTTGAAGGCGGGCCGCTCGCCCCACTGCGCCATGGAGTACACCGTCTTGCTGGCCAGCTCCAGCAGGACGGCGATCTCCTTGTTCGTGAGGACCTCGTCGGTCATCGCAGCTCTTCAAGCACGGCGATACACGCCCTGGCACAAACTCCACTGCGCGGCACGATGGTCCAAAGCTCGACGCTCGACAACACTGCTCGGGTCGCCCAAGGACCGCGCGGACTTCTACTTCGTCTACATCCGCGAGGCGCACGCCTCCGACTCGTCCTGGCCGGCGACCCACGTGAACATCGCCCAGCCGCGGACGGCCGAGGCACGCAAGAAGATC